>JAZJYP010000041.1:0-62970 GCA_040390345.1 Pseudomonadota bacterium
CCGCCGAGCGCAGCGCGGCCCGGTATTGCTCGATTGCTTCCCTGTTGCGCTGCTGGCGTTGCAGCGCGCCGGCCAGGAAGGCGTGGTATTCGCCATTGCCATTCGCGTAAGGCAAGGTGCGCGTCAGCGTATCGATGCCGGAGCCGCCACGTTCGATCTGCAGGCGCGCCAGCAAGATGGCCATAGCCGGCTGGCGTGGCTCGAGCGTCAGGCTCACTTGCAACTGGCTGATCGCTTCATCGCTGCGGTGCGCTTCGATCAACAGGCCCACCAGGGTCTGGCGCGCCGCGTCGTGGCGCGGATCGACCTGTACCGTGCGCTCGAGTCCGGCAATGGCTTCGTGCACGCGGCCTTCCTGCATGCTCGCCAGGGCGCGCCGGTATTCGGTTTCGGCGCGCTGGGTATCGTTCATTTGCCGCCCTTCCGCTGCTGCCACCACGGCAGGCGCAGCCAGCGGGACGGTTTTTTCCTTGACGGGCTTTTTGGCCACCGGCGCCCCCGCATGCGATGGCGCCGCCTTGCCGGCCACGACGACCGGCCTGGCGACCATGGCCGGCTTCTTCACGACGGGCGGCACAACGACGGCAGGCGGCGCTGGCGCGGGCGGAGGAGGCACAAGCACGGCTGCAGCGGGCGCCTTCACGACGGCCTGTGCCACTGGTGCCGCCGGCGCTGGCGCAGCGGCGGGCCGCTTGACATAACGCCAGCCCATCACGCCAGCTGCGCCAACCAGGGCCACAGCCAGCACCACGAGTCCGATCTCGCGCAGCGCCAGCGCGCGGCGGCGGTCCGGCACCGACTTGACGTTGTGCTGGAGCGCGTGGCCCGGCTGGGAGCCGCGCGCGTCCAGGTCTTGCAGCATTTTATTGATCAGGCTCATTTGCTCAGCGCCCAGGTAAGGCCGCCTGCAGCCAGCAGCACTGAGGCCAGCGCCAGCCATGGCCACACGCGGCGCTTGCTGCCGATGGTGTCGCGCGCCGCTTCAAGCACGTGCCCGCGCGCCACTTGCTGCTTGCCCTGGCCATAGGCGAGCATCAGCGATTTATGGGCGAGGATATTGACCAGGCGCGGGAAGCCGCTGCTGGCGCGGTACAGGGCCCCAATGGCACCGCGCGAAAACAGGCGCGCGCCGGTAAAGCCGGCAATGCGCAGGCGGTGGGCGATGTAATACTCCATGTCGTCGCGCGTGAGCGGACCGAGGTGGTAATGGAAGGTGATGCGCTGGGCCAGCTGGCGGATCGAATTGAGTTCCAGGTTGCGGTTCAGCTCGGGCTGGCCAAACAGCACGATCTGCAGCAGCTTGCGCTTTTCCGTTTCCAGGTTGGTCAGCAGGCGCAACGCCTCCAGGCTTTCCACCGGGATCGCCTGCGCTTCGTCCAGGCACAGCAGCACACGCTTGCCCTGGTGCGCCAGGTCCAGCAGGCGCTGGGTAATCGACTTGAGCAGCTGGTGCTGGTCCACGTCCTTTTCGAGGCGGATCTCCAGCTCGTCGGCCAGGGCCAGCATCAAGGTGCGCGGCTCGAGGTAGGGATTGGGAATATAGGCGGTGACGAATTCCTCATCGAGCGTGGCCATGAATTTGCGGCACAGCAGCGTCTTGCCGGTGCCTACTTCCCCGGTGATCTTGATGAAGCCTTCGCCATTCTTGGCGGCGATGAGCAGCGTATTGAGCGCTTCCTGCGAGTGCGGACTGGTAAAGAAGAAGCTCGTGTCCGGCGTGATCCCGAACGGAACTTCGCGCAAGCCGAAATGCACCTTGTACATCAGTTATTCCCTCGCGGCTCGAGCGCCTTGATGCGGCGGCTCGTGTCGAGCAAGTCTTCATTCCAGTTGCCGGCGCCTTCGACGATGGTCGGCTTGATCAGCACCACCAGTTCGCGCTTCTGGTTCACGTTGCTGCGGTTGCGGAACAGATTGCCCAGCACGGGGATATTCCCGGCCAGCGGCACCTGGCTGTTGTCGGCCGTCGACGACTGGCGCATCAGGCCGCCAATGGCGACGACGCGCCCGTCCTGGCCGCGCACCATGCTGTCGATCTCGGAGGTCGACGAGGCCGCCAGCGGCAGGCTGAAATTGCCCGCCTGGCCCAGGTTGACGGCCTTGTTGACGGTCGACACCTGGCTCACCGACGGATGCACATGCAGCAGGATATTGCCGGCATCGTCAATCTGCGGCGTCACGTCCAGCACCACGCCGGAGAAGAAGGCCTGCAATTGCACGCTTGGCGTGGTCGTATTACCGGCCGCGCTGGCATTGGTGGTGGTGGTCACGCCAGTGACGAAGAATTCGTCGGTGCCGATCTTGAGCACGGCCTTCTGGTTGTTCAGGGTCGCCACGCGCGGGCTCGACAGTACGTGCACCGTGCCCTGCGATTCAAGGAAGGAAATCAGGGCGGCAAAATTACTGGTCTGGAAAGCCAGGCCGAACAGCGAACCGGTGGCCGCCTGGGCGGCAGCGGTAATGGCGCTGCCCGGCGTGGCGGTCAGGTTGCCATTGCTCAGGGCGCTGGCCACGGCACCGGCGCCAAGCGGCGCCAGCGTCGTGCCCGATTGCACGGTGCCGGCCGAGACGCGGTTATTGCCGCCCTGACCGATATGGCCGAAGGCGGCCCAGTTGATGCCGCTCTGGAAGCTGTCGTTCAGTTCCACTTCCAGGATCTTCGCTTCGAGGATGACCTGGCGGTCCACCGACAGCTGGGTCGCCTGCAGGAAGCGGTCGATATTGCGCAATTCGTCAGGCATCGCGCGGATCACCAGCACACCCGATTGCGGGCTGATGACGACGCTGCGCCCGCCCTCCTTGCTGCCAACAATCGCTTCGATGGCCGCCTTCAGTTCCACCCAGAAGTCGCTCGTCGTGGTCGTGTTGACGCTGCTGCTTTCGATCTGCTGCTGGTTCTGGCCGTTCTGGCCATTCTGGTTGTTCTGGTTATTATTGTTCTGGTTCTGGTTGTTCTGGTTCTGGCTATTATTGTTGTTCGCGCTCGACACCGAGGTCGAACTGACCTTCAGGTTCGACAAGCCTTTGCGCGCGCCGATCAGGTAATTCACGTGGAAGATGCGCGTTTGCATCGTCAGCGGGCGGATGTAAATGCGCGTGCCGTCGATCTTGTAGTCGTAGCCATACAGTTCGCGCACGGCGTCGAGGGCTTCGACCAGGGTCACGTCCTTCAGGTTGGCTGAAATGGTGCCCGTCACGTCCGGATGGATCAGCATGTTGTAACGCGTGCCGCTGACCAGGGAATTGAAGAACTGCTGGGCCGGCACGCCATTGAAGGACACGTTGAAGCGCTCTTCCAGCGCGGCCCTCGCCTTGGGCAGCTGGTTCACCAGGCTCGACACCGGCGGCAGCAGCGCATTGTCGACCGCGTCGCCGGCCGGCACCGCCGCAGGTGCGGGCTTGGCCGCGGCGGCAGCGACCTGCGCGCTGATGGTGTCGTAGGTGTCGCGCTTGGGCGTGCTCTGGCATCCAGCCAGGCTGAGCACACCTGCGCTGACGGCGACCATGACGAATAGTTTATGCATGCTTGTTTTCTGTCTCGTTGTTATAGTCGGCCTAACGGGCCGGTGCACTCTTCGTATCGGCCTTGGGATAGAGCCGCAAAACCAGTTTTTCCGCACCGCGCATGAGCACCACGTCGGCCTCGCCGATCGTGGCCACCACGGCGCCATTGATGCGTTCGCCGACCCGCACCGGCTGGCCATCGATGACAGCCACCCGCCGCCCGCCTTCGCCACGCGCCACCAGGATCGACTGCAGTTGCGGCAGCGCTGGCGCCGATGGTACCGCATTCGCCCCGGCAACTGGTGCCAGCAGCGACGCCGGTGGCTGGGTCGGGTCCGGCAGCGCCTGGGCCCGGGCCACTGTGGCGCTCAGCAACATGGCGGCGAGCAGGGTCTTCACAGCTTCATCCATTTGCGGTCCAGGCTCAGGGTGTACAGGGTCAAGGTCAGGCGCGCGGTCGGGTATTGCCCCACTTCCAGCTTGGCCTGGCCCCAGAACAGCTGGGTCGACATCGACTCGAGCGCACTCATGTAGTCAACCATGTCGAGGTAGTTGCCTTCGACGCTGATTTCAACGCCATGGCGGTACAGCAGTTCATCGGGTTTGGCCACTGGCTGCACGCCAGCAGGCGTCGCTGCCACGACTGCCGGCGCCGTAGCGGCAGACGCATTCCCCGGTGCTGGGGCGGGCACTGTCTTTACTGGCGCGGGTATGGCCTCGCTCAAGCCGCTGACCGGCAAGGTCGTCATCGACACCAGGCGCAGGTGTCCATTCGCCTTGAGCAGTTGGCCCACCAAAGGCACAATTTGTTCTGGCGCCACCAAGCCTTTTTGCATCGCCATCAAATCGGCGCTTTGCTTGTCCATCTCCCGCTTGACGGCCTCGAGTCGCAGCCGCGTGGGCGCGTCCGGATCCAGGGCGTAAGCTTGCGCCTTGGCCGTAATTTCGGCATCCATGCCTGCGACATTGTTGTGCTGCTGGCTGATATACGTGCGCAGCGCCTTCTGGTTTCGCAACATCGGGTCGAGCATCGTGCTGTAGACAATGAACACAACACCCGCAGCGAGTCCGAGGAACAACATTACACGCTCGCGTAGCGTGAGCGCATCAATGCGGGCGGCCAGGTTGAGCAGGTAGGCCTTCATTTAACCTGCTCCAAGTTGGTCTGCAGGCTGAATTCGACAAACGGGGCCACCGCCTCCTTCGAAGGTTGGCCAATTTGCAGACTGGCGAAGGTCTTGCCACGCAAAACCGTTTCCTGGCCCAAGCGGCCGATATAGTTCGGCACCATGGCCGGTTCCAGCGCCCTGCCCTTGACGCCGATGTCCACACCGGCGCCGTGGATCGACAGGCCTGTCAGCCACAGGCCGTTGACGCGCTGGCGAGCAAAAGCACGGAAATATTCGGCGTAGCCGCGCGTATTGCCAAACTCACCGCGCTTGAGGATGCCCGCCACATCGCGCATGCCCTTGAGCTGCACCTCGGCTGCAGCAAGGTCGGCCTCGAGCGCGGCATTCTTCTGGCGCGGCGCGAACTGCTCGCTCGCTTCGGCCAGGCGCACGGTGCGCTGGTTCAGCAGGATCTTACCCGCTTCCATTTCCGCTTTCAGCGCAGCGATGTTGCGGCTGGCGTAAAAGGCCACCAGCACCGCGCCCACCAGCACCAAGCCCAGAGCCTGGACCATGGCAATGCTGGTGAAGACTTTCTTCTGTTTCAGGAAGATTGGATTGAACAGATTGATCTGCTGGCTCACAGCGTTGTCTCCTCAAGGCGCAGGGCGGCGCCCAAGGCCAGGAAGAAGCGCTGCTGCTCGCTCTTTTCGGCCAGCGCAGGCACGGCGTCGAGGTCGAGCACGCTGGCCAGGTCGAGTGAATCGACCGGCGTGTACAGGTTGCTGCTCAGGTACTCTTCCAGCCCATTGGCCGGCGCCGGCGCCAGCAAAAGCTTGGCCACGCTGATGTAATGGAACTGGCGGTCGAAGTGATCGAGGGAGCGCTGCAATTCCAGCGTGATCTTGTCAAACGTGGCGTGCTTGCGGTCATGATCGGGCTCCTGCATTTGGGCCGGGGATACATCGATGCGGCGTGACAGGTACAGTTCGCCGCCATAAGTCACGGTCAGCAAGCCACCATCGTGGCCGAAGGAAAGCATGGCGATGCCGCGCCCCTCCGGTTCAACCAAGGCGGCAATATTGCGCTGCGCCATTTCGGCAATGTCGATCACGGACAGCGGCAGCTTGGCGTCGCTAAACAGGGCCTGGCGCTGCTCGACCAGACTGTTACGTGCCGCGACTGCGAACATGGACGCGCTGCGCGCTGCTGGGTTGGCGGGAATGGATAGCACGTCAATAGTGGCGTCATCGACATGGAAATCGATCATATCCTTGAGGCGCCAGCGCACGGCCGACTTCAATTCTTCGGCAGGCACATTGGGTGCGTCCACCGCCAGCAGTTGATATTCGTTCGCGGCGAGCAGATTGGTGCAGCGGTAGCCCTGGGCACCGAGTTCCTTGCCGATTTTTTCAAGTGCCTCCAGTGTGGGCGCGGCGCTGCCGGGAAAGAACGTGCCCAGCTTGACTACGGGCTTGCTGCCGGTGACACGACCGATGCTGGCGGCGGCGACGCCGTCGCCCTGAAATGCTAGTGTCAACCAACCTTTATTCTTCTTTGTTTTTCTGAAAAAACGCATGCCAACAATCAAGGAGTTAGGGACCGTGTCAAGATCGCGCGATAGACGCTTGATTATATTCAAGTTCTCGTCACAAACAACATCATTTTCGCTGGGAGGAAACAAAAAATGTGAATTCTGCGCCCTCTGGCGTACCGACTTGACAGTTTCCCCTATCGCATGATCTGATTGGCCATGACTTTTGCCTCTACTCAGCTATTCCCGCGCCTTGCCCGGGTGTGGTGCGCACTGCTCTTGCTGTCTTGCGCAAATGGCCAGGCGGCCACCTACGCCTTGCCCAATAACGTGACCAGCAGTCCATTCACGTGTACTGGCTCCGGCGGCAGTTATAACTGCGCCCATAGCATTTCGATCAGCAAGGACAATGTCATCTCACTCAATTCGGACGTCACGTTGAACGTCGCCGGCTCGCTGACCATTGCCAAGAATCTGACCATCATCACCAATGGCCACTCCCTTTCCTGGGTCGTCTCCGGCAACGTCCAGATCGACAAATCGCTCAACGCGACGATGAATATCACGGCCAGCGGCAACGTCAACATCGACAAGGACGCCTCCTACACCGGCAACATCGTCGCCAGCGGCAACATTACCTTCGCCAAGGACGCCGAGATCACCGGCAGCCTGAAAGGTACGAACATCTCCATTTCGCAAGGCACAATCATCACCGGCACCGTCACGGCCAGCGGGACCCTGACTGTCGCTTCTGGTTCGACCATTGTCGGAACATGCAGCGGAGCAAGTTCCAACTATACTTGCTCCGCAGCCTCGGGAATCGACCATGTCCGCCTCAATCACAGCGGCTCAGGACTTTCGTGCAGCTCGCCTGTCACCGTGTACGCCTGCGCCGGCAGCGATAGCGCCGGATCGTGCACAGCCGATAGCCACGCGCTGAGCGGCTTTGTCACGGCGTTCGCTGGCACCGTACAATTGGGTCGCGTATCTTTCAGCATTGCGGCAGGGCAAGGTTCGACCACGGTGTATATGCAGGCCAGTAGCGCCCAAGCCACGACGCTAGGTGTCAGCAGCTTGTCAGCGCCGCCAACCAACACGAACACCTGCTGGAACGGCAGTTCGGCGTCGTGCACATTCACATTCACGGCGGCGGGATTTCTCTTGTCTGTTCCCAACCACTATGCGGAAACGTCGCAAACGCTGTCACTCAAAGCCGTTCGCAAGTCCACTAACAGCCTCGAGTGCGTCCCCAACTTCGCCAATACCAGCAAGGACGTCGATTTCAACTGCAGCTACAGCAATCCTACGACTGGCACGCTGCCCGTCAAGCTCAACGGTGTTGCCCTCAACGCCGCCGCCAGCGACACCTCGGCTTGCGATGCGACTGGGCAGACACTTTCCCTCAATTTCGATTCGACCGGCAGCACCACTGTCCCCTTCAGTTATGCCGATGTGGGCGGCGTCACCGTCACGGCCAGTCAGTTCGACGCCGGCATGACAGGTAGCACGACGGTCATCGCCGCGCCAAAATCCTTTTCCATCGCTGCCAGTCCAAGTCCGGGCACTATCAAGGCTGGCGTCGACTTCAGTACGGCAGTGAGTGCCCTGACCAGCCTTGGCAACATCGCGCCCAACTTCGGCGCGGAGAGCGTGGAACAAAAGCCGACATTCACGCATACGCTATGCAAGCCCAACGGCGGCACCGTCGGCACCATTTCGGCCATCCCCGACTGGAACACCAGTGTCAGCCCACCTCAGGTCACCTTGAACTGGAGCGAAGTAGGCAATATCGATCTAACGGCAACACTGACCAATTACCTGTCCACTGGGTTCGACGCGAGCGGCAACAGCGGGACCGGCGGCACACTGTGCAACAATAGTGGCGCCGGCAACATCGGCCGCTTCACACCCGACCATTTCGATATCGGCATCGTGCAGCCAGGCGGCTACAGCTATTCCGGACAAGGAATCAGTGTCATCACTTTGACGGCCAAGAACACCAACGGCACGGAAACCAAGAACTACAACCAGCCTGGCGGGTTCGCCAAGGACTTCACCATGTCAGCGACGGACCTGACCAACGTCAGCGCCGCCGGGACCTTGAGCAGCGTCGCCGGTGCATCAACGCTGTTTACCACGGCCAACAGCGGCGCCGGTAGCGGCGCCAGCCCAGTATTCACGTTTACGGCCCCGCTCACATTACCCACCAAGATACGGATCAGCGCGATCGACACGGACAACGTCGCCTCGACCAACAGCACGGCGGCAACCCCGACCGATACGGCGATGATTCGCAAGGGGCGCTTGCGCCTGTCAAACGCGTTTGGCAGCGCCAAGTCCACGCTGCAGGTGCCCGTGCACGCCGACTATTGGACGGGCAATTCCTGGGCGCTGAACACCGATGACAGCACCACGGTCATCCCGGCAGCGTCGCTGGCCATGATACCCGGGACAGCCACCTCGGGCAAAACGGTACAAGCGGCTGTCACGCTTGCCAATGGCCAGGGCTACCTCGTGCTCGGCCCAGCAAATGGCTGGAACGGATCGCTCGACCTGGCGCTCAACCTCGGCAGCACCACCATGGACGCTTCTTGCCTTGCGGCCCATGCCGGCAACCCTAGCACCGGCGCCAACCTGGCGTGGTTGCGGGCCAACAATGGCAGCTGCGCCACCAACAACACCAGCGACCCGGCCGGACGCGCCAGCTTCGGTGTGTATTCGCAGGAAACCAAGCGCACCGTGCACATCCGCGAGGTCACCAATTGAAGACCAGGCAGGCCGGCTTCACGATCGTTGAACTGGTCGTGGTCATCGTCCTCATGGGCATTTTGTCGGCGGTCATTGTTCCCAAGCTGGTTAGTGACAGCACTTTTGCGGCCGCCGCCTGGCGCAGCGACATCGTAAGCGCCTTGCGTTACGCCCAAAAGACGGCGGTTAGCCATCGTCGCATGGTCTGTGCGAGCGTCGACGCATCAGCCGTGACGCTCACTATTTCGGCGAACAACGTCGCCGGGCCCGGTTCAAACAGCACCTGTTCGGCGGCGCCCCTGTGCGGCGCGCTGACCTTGCCCGCGCCTGACAGCTCAACTTACGTCAGTAAAGATCCTGCCGTTACGGCCAGTGGCAGCCAAGTCGGCGTCATGATGCTGTTCCAGCCCAACGGCACGATCACGACCACCTGTTCTGGCACCACCTATGTCTCGACCACCATCACCATCCTGCCCGCCAGCGCCACGGCCAACACTGTCCAGATTACGGGAGCAACCGGCTATGTGGAATAGGCACCAGTCCGGGATCACCCTGATCGAATTGATCATTGCCATTGTGATTGTCAGTGTCGGCGTCGCCGGCCTGGTGGGTGCGTTTGCCATGTCCACGCGCACCAGTACCGATCCCGTCATCTACAAGCAGATGAGCGCCATCGCCGAAGCGCTGATGGAAGAAATCACTCTAAAACCCTACACCGTAGCGGCCAACAGTGCGCCAGCCCAGGCGAAAGGACGCGAAACGTTTAACGACGTGCGCGACTTCAACGGCTACAGTACGACCACAGGCATGGTCGATATCGACGGCGCCGCAGTGCCCGGCCTAAGTTACTACAACGTGGTGGTATCGGCGACGACCCCAAACCCGGGCCTACCCAATGTCACAACGGGTGAAGCGATCAAGATCATCGTCACCGTCAACTACGGCGCCGACGGGTCCCACATCACCGACAGTTTCATCCTCACCAGCTGGCGCACCTGCTATGGAGGCACCCCATGCTAGCCAGGCGCGCACGCGGCTTCACCTTGGTCGAACTGATCGTCGTCATCGTCATCACCGGCATCCTGGCCGGCACGCTCATCATGTATTTCAAGCCGGCCCTGCAAAGCTACCTCGATGTGGGGCGCCGCGCCGGCATGACCGACATGGCCGATGGCGCCGTGCGCATCATGAGCCGCGACATCCGCAGCGCCGTGTCCAATTCGGTTCGCCTGATCAGCGGCACCTGCGTTGAAATGGTTCCTGCCTCGGATGGCGGACGTTTCCGCGCTGCGCCCGACACGGTCTGGGACGCAGCGAATCCTGGCAACCCGAGCATGCCTATTGACGGCAGCTCCGCAGTCACTGCATTTGATGTGCTGACGCCTTTCGCTGCGACGCCAACCCCGGCCGCGTTGGCCAGCGATTTTGTCGTCATCGACAACCAGAACACCGACGACGTCTACACCGGTGCCAACCGTGCCGCCATTGCCAGCGTCGGCAACGCACCAGCGACGTCGGTAGGCGCCGCACGCATTACCCTCAGCAGTGCCAAGCAGTTCCCGATCGGCTATGACGGTGCGCGTTTCGTGATCGTGCCGAACGCGCAGCAGGCAGTGTCCTATGTGTGTTCCGGTGTCGGCATCGACGCGGACGGCACTGGCACGGGCATTTTATACCGCGCCAGCGCCTATGGTTTCAATAGCGTCGCAAGTTGCCCGGTAGTTGGCAGCGGCACGGCCATCGTGGCAACCAAGATCGCCAGCTGCGGCTTCACTTATAGCGCCAACCAGGGCGCCACCCAGCAAAGCGGCTACGTCGAAATTTCGCTCAAGCTCGCCGACCACGGCGAATCGGCCACCCTCAACTTCGGCGCCCACGTCGACAACGTGCCATGAATTCTGCTACCCGCCAAACTGGATTTGCCTATGTCGCTGCCGTGGTCGCGCTGGTCGCGATGGCCTTGATGGCGCTGGCCGTGGTGCGCTTGTCGACGACATCACAAACGACGGCATCACAAGACTTGCTCGCCGTTCGGGCAACACAAGCGGCGCGTTCCGGTATCGAATGGGGTATGTACCTCGCCTTGCGTAGCGGCACCTGCAACACTGGTACGCTGGACTTCTCGGGGGAGACGGGATTGGGAATGCACGTGACCGTTACCTGCACCTCGACCACTTACAAAGAAGGCGAGTCGGCGCCGGGGACACCAATACAGAAGGTCATGTACAAGATTGACGCGGTGGCCTGCAATTCGACCACCTGTCCTGACAATACGCAGGCGACGAACGCCACCTACGTCGAGCGCCGCCGCATCGCCACGGCCTGTACGACCACGGCGCTGGGCGATTGCTGAAATGCTGATTTAGCAGCCGGTGTTGACGACGGTGATTACCGGCGGCACGCTTGAAGTCGCATTTTTGTAACGTACATAGCAAGTCAAACCAGCCGCAACGCCAGAAACGCTTACGGGAACAAAAGCTTGCTCGTCAGTGCCTGTTGAAGGTGTGCCTGTCCCTGCGCTAGCGCTGGCCGCCACGATGGTATAGTCAGCAGCATTGATACCGGCCGCGGGCGCCAATGTCGCAAGTGCAGCATCCGGATAGCCATTGGAAAGCACCAGCGCGGTACCTTCAACCGTGACCGTCGTGTTCGAGCTCGGATTGATCAGATACTTGCCGTGCACCATGGAAGACATGGCGCTCAGCGAGCCTTTGACTGCCGCCAACGATGCCTTGCGCGCATCGCCGCCAAGATCAGCAAACTTCGGCAGAGCTGTCGCCGCCAAGATACCAAGGATCACAATCACGACGATCAGTTCGATCAGCGTAAAGCCAGCTTCTTGCTTGCGCATCCCAGTGTTGCTCAATTTCTTCATGTCTTCTCCAAAAATACTCAGTAAGAATTGCCCATCAGAATCTATCGCTCCGTTACTTGGCGCTAGGCGGATCATCGATACGATCCAATACTACACCTTCCACCGCAGATAACGATTCAGGTGGCTTGGCAGCTGGTGAGGGCAAGCCGAGCAATTTTACCTTGAATTTCAGCACGTTCGGCTCCCCTTCTCGCAAAGTTTTTCCGTTATTTAACAAATAGACGAGAACTTGCTTGCCAGGATCAAAATACCAGTTTCCGGTCGGCATCTCTTTAATTTGCGGGGAATAATATTCGCCCAAGTAATTGGCCGGCTTCTGCGCCAGCAAATTCATCGGATTCTGGCTAACGATCTTGCGCAGATTGGCTTCATCGTTGTGCATGTAAAGTTTAGCCGCCCTTAGAGTCAAGGCGCTACGCACTGCGCCGGCGACTTGCTCGACTGCAGTTAGCTCGGCCTGCTCCTGGTAATACAGCACGCGGCTGAGCAAAGTGCCTGCCAGGATGCCAATAATGGCAAGCGCGACAGCCATCTCGAACAATGTAAAACCGCGCGCCATTGCCAACTTGGAACTTATGTTGTTTTTCGCGCGCTTCATTTGTGCATCGCCGCTTTGCCGAGGTCCCAAATTGGCAGGAAGATACCCAATGCCAGCACCAGCACCATGGCCCCGAGGAAAGTAATCAAGATCGGCTCGATCTGCGAGGATAGCGTTTTGAGCTCGTAATCAACTTCGCGCTCGTACATCTGCGCGATCTCGTCCATCAGGTCGTCGAGCGAGCCCGTCTCTTCACCCACGGCAATCATTTGCAGCACCACAGGAGTGAACACACCCGCCGTCACCGACGTGCGCAAGATGCTTTCGCCCCGCTCGACGCCATCGCGCATCTGCTCGATGCGGGCGCACAGGTAGGCATTGTCGACCGTCTGTGAAACCACGGTGAGCGCCTGCACGATCGGTACGCCGCTCTTGGACGAGAGCGCAAAGCTGCGCGCGAAGCGGGCCATTGTGCCCTTGAGGATGATCTTGCCGGCGATAGGGAACTTCAGCTTGGCCTTGTCCCAGCTGTA
This sequence comes from Pseudomonadota bacterium, assembly GCA_040390345.1. Lineage (GTDB taxonomy): Bacteria > Pseudomonadota > Gammaproteobacteria > Burkholderiales > Burkholderiaceae_D > Telluria_A. Next base: position 12,842 of record JAZJYP010000041.1, read on the forward strand.
GCGACCAGCCGCCGTGTTGATCCATGAGCGGAACCCAAACACCGCGCCCACCGTGCCCACGAGCAGGGCTGGCCAGTAGGCGACGAAGAAGGCCGAGCTGGCGATCAGGATGCGCGTCATCAGCGGCAGTTCGGCATGGAAGGAGGCAAACACTTTCACGAACTGCGGAATGACGAAGATATTGATGATGGCGATGGCCAGGACCATCGCGATGATGACGAACATGGGATAGCGCGTCGCGCTCTTGACCCGCTCGCGCATGGTGCGGTCGAATTCCATGTGGTCGAACAGGCGCAGGAACACTTCTTCCAGCCGGCCCGTCATCTCGCCCACGCGCACCATCGACAGATAGAAATTGGTGAACACTTCCGGGTGGCGGCGCATCGCGGCCGACAGTTCACGCCCCGAGTCGAGCGATTCGCGCAGGTCCTTGATCACGCGCCCGAAGGCCTTGCTGATGGCCGACTCCTGCAAACCGGCCAGGCCGCGCATGATCGGCACGCCGGACTTGAGCAGGGTATAAATCTGGCGGCTGAACAGCTGCACATCCATCGACGTGACCTTCTTTTCGGTCAGCTTGTCCCATACGCCCTGGCCGTCGTCGGCCTTGGTGGCCACCTTGGTGGTCGCCTTGATCTCGATCGGCGTGACACCGGTGCCAAACAGCTGGTCGGCCACGGCGGCGCTGGTGGCCGCCTCCAGCACGCCCTGCATCATTTCGCCGCGCGCGTTGCGGCCCTTGTATTCGAAAAAGGGCACGTCAATCCTCTAGCTGGTTACTGATGCGCATGGCTTCCGACACCGTGGTGCGCCCCTGCACGGCCAGTTGGACAGCATGGCGGCGCAGCGTTTCGCCCGCCATCTGGGCGTGCGCGGCGCGCAGGAAGTGGGCCGGGTCGTGGTGGTTGGCCGCGTCGACGACTTCGCGCGTCATCTCCAGCAGCTCGTAGACACCGGTCCGGCCGCGATAGCCCATGCCGTTGCAGTGCGAGCAGCCCTTGCCGTGGAAGAAGCGCGTCGCCAGCGCCTGGTCGCCCAGCTCGATGCTGACCCATTCGTATTCGGTCGGGGACAATTCGTATGGCGTGGTGCAGCTCTCGCAGATCACGCGCACCAGGCGCTGGGCCAGCACCGCTTGCAGCGAACTGCCCACCATATAGCGCGGCACGCCCATGTCCATCAGTCGCAGTGGCGTGCTGGCGGCGTCGTTGGTGTGCAGGGTCGACAGCACCAGGTGACCGGTCATGGCGGCGCGCAGGCCGATCTGGGCGGTTTCCTGGTCGCGCATCTCGCCCACCAACACGATGTCCGGATCCTGGCGCAGTGCCGAACGCAGCACGCGCGCAAAGGTCAGTTCGATCTTGTCGTTGACCTGCACCTGGTTGATGCCGGGCAGGCGGTATTCGACCGGGTCTTCGACGGTAATCAGCTTCTTCTCGACGTTGTTCAGTTCGGCCAGCGCGCTGTACAAGGTCGTGGTCTTGCCGCTACCGGTCGGCCCCGTCACCAGCACCAGGCCGTTTGGACGCGCAACGATGTGGCGGAATTTTTCGACCAGCGCGGACGGCATGCCGATCGCATCCAGGCGCAAAGTCGTGCCGCCCTGGTTCAGCAGACGCATGACGACGGACTCGCCGTACTGGGTCGGCATGGTCGAAATACGCACGTCGATGCGCTGGTTCTTGACCTTGATGGCGAAGCGGCCGTCCTGCGGCAGGCGTTTTTCGGAGATGTCGAGGTCGGACATGAGCTTCAGGCGCAGCGCCAGCGGCGTGGCGATCTTGATATCGGCCTCGGTCTGAAGGTGCAGCACGCCGTCAATGCGGAAGCGGATCTGCAGGCGCGTCTCTTGCGGCTCGATGTGGATGTCGGAGGCGCGCACCTGGGTCGCGTCGTCGAACACCGACTGCAGCAGCTTGACGATGGGCGCCTCTTCCAGGCCCGGGTTCGCGGCCAGGGCGCCAAAGTCGACGAAGGAGTCGCCCAAATCCTGTTCGAGCTCGCGCGCGAAGTCGGTAATTTCGTCGGTGCGGCGGTAGATGCGGTCGATCGCGGCCAGCACTTCGGTCTCGTTGACGACGGCCAGCTCGATATTCTGTTTGACCAGGCGCGCGATTTCGTCGTAGGCGAACAGGTCGGTCGGGTCGGACATGCCGATCAGGAGCGAGCCGCGGCGGTCTTCCAGGGCCAGGGCGCGGAAGCGCCGCGCCTGGGTTTCCGGCAGCAGGCGCACGATGTCCGGATTGGTGTTGTAGAACTTGAGGTTGATGTAGGGAATGGCCAGCTGCTTGGCCAGCGCGCCCGAAATCTGCTCTTCCGTGACGAAGCCGTTTTCGATAAACACGCGGCCCAGCTTGCGCCCGGTGCGTTTCTGGTCTGCCAGGGCCAGGCCCAACTGCTCTTCCGACAAGAGCTTCTGCTGTACTAAGATTTCACCAAGTCGAACTTTTTCTGGCCTTGCCATGGACTTCCTTCAAATGGGTTACGTACCAATGCGAGGCCATTCTATGTCGCTTGTAGGGTGGGCACAAGTGCCCACGCGAAAGCATGCGTCCGCGTGGCCACTCGTGCCCACCCTACCAAAGCATAGCAACTTAGGCTACAGTCTGGGCAATTCTTCGACATTGGATCCCATGAGCCTTCCCGCGCTGCGCTTCCAGCAGGTCAGCAAAGCCTACGCCGGCACGCCGGTGCTGCGCGCGCTCGACCTGTCCGTGGCCCCCGGCGAAGTCTTCGGCCTGGTGGGCGTGAACGGCGCCGGCAAGACCAGCTTGCTCAAATGCCTGTTCGACTTCATCGCCCTCGACAGCGGATCGATCGAGATCCTCGGCCAGCCCCACACCCACCCCGCCGCGCGCGCGCCGCTGGCCTACCTGCCCGAGCGTTTCGCCCCGCCCTACTACCTGTCCGGCGCCGACTTCCTGCGCTACACGCTCAAGCTGCATGGCCGGCCGTGGAACGACGCCGACGTCGCCCGTGTGCTGGCCGCCCTCGACTTCGACCCGGCCGCCCTGCCGCGCCTGGTGCGCACCTATTCGAAAGGCATGACCCAGAAACTGGGCCTGGCCGCCTGCCTGCTGCCGGCCAAGCCTGTGCTGGTGCTCGATGAACCCATGAGCGGGCTCGACCCGAAGGCGCATGCCCTGCTCAAGGCCGAACTGGCGCGCCTGCGCGCCGCCGGCACCACCATCTTTTTCAGCGCCCACGCCCTGGCCGATGTCGAGCAGATGTGCGACCGCATGGCCATCCTGCATGGCGGCGCTCTGGCCTTCACGGGCACCCCGGCGGCCTGCCGCGAAACTTTTCAGGCCGCAACCCTTGAACAAGCCTTCCTCACCTGTATACACTGAGGCCCATGTACCATTCCCATTTCGGCTTGCAGGAGTCCCCGTTTGGCATCACGCCCAACCCGGCCTTTTTTTATGCCGGCAATATGCGTGGCGAAATCCTCGACGCCCTGCTCTACGCCGTCATCCATGGCGAAGGCATCATCAAGCTGACGGGCGAAGTCGGCAGCGGCAAGACCATGCTGTGCCGCATGCTCGAGAGCCGCCTGCCGCCCCATATCGACGTCATCTACCTGTCCAACCCCACGCTCAGCCACAAGGATGTCGCCTACGCCATTGCCGGCGAACTCGAGCTTGAAGTGGGCAGCAAGCGCATCGATGAAGTGATCCGCATCCTGCAGGCTGACCTGATCGCGCGCCACACGGCCGGGCGCCAGGTGGTGCTGCTGGTTGAAGAAGCCCAGGCCATGCCGCTCGAAACACTGGAAGAGATCCGCCTGTTTTCCAACCTCGAGACGGCCCATTCGAAGCTGCTGCAAATCGTCCTGTTCGGCCAGCCCGAACTCGACGAGCACCTGGCCCTGGCCAGCATGCGCCAGCTCAAAGAGCGTATCACCCACAGCTTCAACGTGCCGGCCATGCCGCCGGAGACGATTCCCGACTTCCTGGCTTTCCGCCTCAAGCAGGCCGGCTACGACGGCCCCGCCGTCTTCAGCGAAGGCGCGACGCGGCAGATCGCGCGTGTCTCGCGCGGCATCGTGCGCCGCATTAACATCCTGGCCGACAAGGCCTTGTTGGCCGCCTTCGCCGACGATGCCGACTGTGTCGAGGAACACCACGCGCGCGCCGCCATCCGCGACAGCGCTTTCGGGCGCCCGCCCCTGCTGGAGCGGCGCACCCTGGCCGCGGCCGCCGCGGCCCTGCTGCTCGGCGGCGCCGTGGCCTGGCTGGTGCTGCGCCCAAGTGCCCCGGCCATCGCCTCGGCCGTCAGCACTGCCGCGCCCAACAGCCTGCTGCAGCAAACGGCGGCCAGCACCCGCACCTGGCTGCGCGACGAGCCGGCCGGCGCCCTGACCCTGGTGGTGACGGCCCTGCCGGCGGACAAGCCACGCGCCATCGAGGACTTCTTGCGCAGCACGCGCAGCGCCGTTGGCCTGCAGCAGGTGCATGCCTATCCGCTGCGCATCAACGGCGTCGACCATGTCGCGGTCGCCTACGGCAGTTTTGCCACCCGCGCCGACGCCGAAGCGACCCGCGCCCTGTTGTCCCAGCAATGGGGCTTTCGCGCCCAAATCCGGGAAGTGGCGACCGTGCGCAGCGACGTCGGCCAGTCCGGCAGTGCCGATTTGTGGTGATTTTGGCCGTTTTACCAGTGAAAAGCGCGATTTTCTTGTCTCGAAAGTAAATGTTTGCCGTACACTTGGTTTTCAGCCATCATTGTGTCTTGTTACTTCACGATTTTGCTCTATGAACACAGACCCGAGGAACGGAAAAAACTAATGAAAAAAATCGTTACTCCGTTGGCCCCTGTGCTATGCGCCGCCCTGCTCTCCGGATGCGCCACGCGCGGCATGAACACCTCGCCGGTCCATGTGACCGAGGCGCCGCGCGTCCAGGGCCATATTCCCGACACCGTCCAGCAAAGCGCGCCGCTGCCCCCTCCCAAGGCTTCGCCGAAGATGGAGACCTATAGCGTCACCGTGCACAAGGTGCCAGTGCAGTCGGTGCTGTTCGCCCTCGCGCGCGACGCCGGCATCAATGTCGACATCCACCCCAGCATCGACGGCACCGTCACGCTCAATGCCCTGGACCAGACCTTGCCGCAGTTGCTCGCGCGCATCAGCAAGCAAGTGGACATGCGCTACGAGCTCGAAGGCGGCGTGCTGACCGTGCTGCCCGACACGCCCGTGTGGCGCAACTACAAGATCGATTACGTGAACATGGCGCGCAGCACCAACAGCAGCGTCAATATCGCAACCCAGATTTCGACCACCGGCGGCGGCTCCAATACGCCGACGATCCAGAACGCCAACGGCACCAGCAGCGGCGGCGCCAGCAATGGCGGCGGCGGTTCCGGCAACAACAATTCGACGACCTCGGTGGTGAACCGATCGGAGAATAATTTCTGGGCCAGCCTGGAGCGCAATATCCGCGACATGCTGCGCGATTCCACGCTCAACGACCCGCTCACGGCCATCTCCTCGTATGTGCCGCCCGCGCCGTCGGCCGCCACACCGAACCAGCAGGGCGCCGGCGCAGCCAGCGGCCAGCAGCCGCCTGCCGCCCCCATGCAGACAGTCCCGAGCGACAATGTGATTGCCGCCTTCACCGCCAGCGCAGGCGGCGCCGGCGCTCCCGTCAGGAACCAGTCCTCGGTCATCATCAATGCCGAAAGCGGCTTGCTGGCCGTGCGCGCGTCCGGCCGCCAGCATGAAAAAATCCAGGCCTTCCTCGACGTCGTGCTGGGCGCGGCCAAGCGCCAGGTGCTGATCGAAGCGACCATCATCGAAGTGCGCCTGTCCGACCAGTACCAGCAAGGCATCAACTGGTCGCGCCTGAAGGGCACACTCAATGTGACCCAGGGCCAGGTGGGCACGGAAACGCTGCCCTCGGGCGTGAAGGTCGGCACCACGCCGGGCGTGTTTTCGCTTAACTACGTGAACCCGACTTCGGCGCTGGGCAATATTGCCGCGGCCGTGCAGCTGCTCGAGTCCTATGGCAAGGTCAAGGTCCTGTCGAGCCCCAAGATCAGCGTGCTCAACAACCAGACCGCGATGCTCAAGGTGGTCGACAACAACGTCTTCTTCACCATCAAGGTCACGCCCGCCGTGATCGGCTCGAGCGGCCAGATCGCCACGCCGGCCACCTATGAATCGACGCTGCAGACGGTGCCGGTGGGCTTCGTGATGAGCGTGACGCCGCAAATTTCCGACGCCGATGAAGTCACGCTCAATGTGCGCCCGACCATCACGCGTATCGTCGGCTATGTGCAAGACCCGAACCCGGCGCTGGCGGCCGGCAATGTCGTGTCCAAGGTGCCGGTGATCCAGGCACGCGAAATCGAATCGATCCTCAAGGTCTACAGCGGCGGCATTTCGGTGCTGGGCGGCCTGATGCAGGATTCGGTGGACAATGCCAAGGATGGCATTCCCGGTATTTCCAGCTTGCCCCTGCTGGGCAACCTGTTCTCCTACCGGAACGAAACGAGCAGCAAGACCGAACTGGTGATCTTCATGCGCCCTGTCGTCGTGAAGAACGCCAGCATTGACGGTGAATACAAGAATTTCCGCTACCTGCTGCCCAATGAAATGCCACTCAATGCGGAGCCTTATTCCGAATCGAACGGCCAGGCACGCGCCCCCGGCGCCAAGGCAGATGGATTATGAGCTTATTGATGCAGGCGCTCAAGAAGGCCGAGCGCGCCAAACTGAACCAGTCTCCTGAAGAGGAACTGGCCAAGCCTTCTGAAGCGTTCGACGAGCTGCTCGCCCTGAGCCCGCAGGAACCGGCCGCCCCCAAGCCGGAACTGTCGATGGCGCCCGACGAGCCCGGCGCCGCGCCGAGCGCAGCTCCTGCGCCACCCGCCACACCCGCCTCCGGCCTGTCCCTGCTCGACGAAGCGGGCATCGCGCCGCTCGACTTTGCTCCGGCAGCCAAATCCGCGCCCGAGCCGGCAGCCATGGCCACTGAAGCGCCGCGCGCCGAACCGGGCCTCGACTTTGCCGCTGACGCGCCCGTCATGATGGCCGCGGAAGCGGCAGCCTTCGCGCCGCCGCCACCGCCGGCGCCGTCAATCGCGCCGCCCCCGCCGCCACCGGAACCGGAAGCTGCCGCCACTGCCGCGCCAAGGAAGGCGCGCAATGCGGCGCCGCCACCGGTGGCCAAAAAGCCCAAGGCCAAGGCGCGCCCCATGCGCATGCCCGACCCGCGCACGGTGCGCCTGATCGTGATGGGCCTGGGCGTGCTGGCCGTGGGCGCCGTGTTTGCTTACATGTATTGGCATGCCGTGTACGGCCCCGGCTCGAGCAAGAACTTGCCGATGGTCCCGATGCCCGGCCTGAACGGCGCCGCTGCGCCCGTTGCCGTGCCGGGCAATAGCGGCGCGCTGACTGTCACGCCAGCCCCATTCGTGCTGCCCGGCGCGAATGGCGCACCGGCGGCCCCGCCACCGCCGCCGCCCGAAGCGCTGCGCCGCATGGCTGCGCAAAAGGAAGCCGAACGCGCCACGATTCCCGCATGCTTCAGTGCTTGCAAAAGGAAGCCGAACGCGCCGCCGCGCAAACACCGCCCGCACCGGCGCCGGCGCCCGCGCCGCGCGTCGAATCGCTGCCACCGGTCGTCGCCGCGGAAGCGCAAGGCATCAAGGTCGAACGCAGCAGCGTGCCGCAGCGGGTCAATCCGGTGCTGGCCGGCGCCTACGCCGCCTATTCGAAGGGCGAGTACGAGAGCGCGCGCCAGCAATACCAGGCCGTGCTCAACAATGAGGCCAGCAACCGCGACGCCCTGCTCGGCATGGCGGCGCTGTCGGTCAAGGCCGGCCAGGACGACCAGGCCTCGGCCATCTACACGCGCCTGCTCGACGCCAACCCGGCCGACACCGACGCCCAGGCTGGCCTGGCCGCCGTGCGCGGCACCGATCCGGAGCAGGCCGAACAGCGCCTGCGCCGCGTGATCGCCAAGAATCCCGATGCGGCGCCGGCCGTGTTCGCGCTGGGCAACCTGTTTGCGCGCCAGGCCCGCTGGGCCGAAGCCCAGCACCAGTACTTCCAGGCCTACACGATCGATGCCAACAACGCCGACTACGCCTTCAACCTGGCCATCGCCCTCGACCGCCTGGGCCAGGGCAAACTGGCCGTGACCTATTACCAGCGTGCGCTGGCGCTCACCAGCGCCGGCGCCGCCAACTTCGATCGCACTGTCGTGGCCACCCGGCTACGCGAACTGGGCTCGCCTCAATAAAAACAGGACATGGCAGAACAACCGAAACTACCACTTGGCAAGCTGCTGATCCAGAAAGGGGTCATCAGCGAAGACCAGTTGCGCATTGCGCTGATTGAACAAAAGCGCAGCGGCGAGCCGCTGGGCAAGCTCCTGATCACCCTCGGCTTTGTCACCGAGGCGACGGTGCGCGAAGCGCTGTCGGAAAACCTGAACCAGCAAAGCGCCGACCTGACCAGCCTGGTCGTGGACGCGGTCGCGCTCAAGCTCATTCCCAAGGATGTGGCCAAGCGCTACCGGGTCTTCCCCATCGTCTACGAGCGCGCCACCGACAACCTGATCCTGGCCATGGCCGACACCAGCAATATCGTCGCGCTCGACCAGATCAGCGCGATGCTGGTCAAGGGCATCACGATCAAGCCGATGCTGGTGGGCGAATCGGACATCTCGCGCGCCATTGACCAGTACTATGGCTTCGAGCTGTCGATCGACGGCATCCTGCACGAGATCGAAACGGGCGAGGTGAATTACCAGGGCATGGCCTCGACGTCCGAAGAATACAGCCAGCCGATGGTGCGCCTGATGGACGCGCTCCTGGCCGACGCGGTGCAGAACGGCGCCTCGGACATCCACTTCGAGCCCGAACAGAGCTTCCTGCGTATCCGCTACCGCATCGACGGCATCTTGCGCCAGATCCGCAGCCTGCACAAATCCTACTGGCCGGCCATGGTGGTGCGCCTGAAGGTGATGAGCAATATGAACATCGCCGAGTCGCGCGCGCCCCAGGACGGGCGCATCTCGATCAAGTTTTCGGGCCGCCAGATCGACTTTCGCGCCTCGGCCCAGCCGACCTCGCACGGCGAGAACTTCGTGCTGCGTGTGCTCGACCGCCAGAAAGGCATCGTGCCGCTCGACGGCCTGGGCCTGGCCGAGTCCGAACTGAACCTGTTGAAGCTGATGATCGCCCGCCCCGACGGCGTCATCCTCGTCACCGGCCCGACCGGCTCGGGCAAGACCACGACCCTGTATTCGGTGCTCAACCACATCAACACCGAGAGCGTCAACATCATGACGCTGGAAGACCCGGTCGAATACCCGATGAACATGATCCGCCAGACCTCGGTGAACGACTCGGCCAAGATGGGTTTTGCCGAAGGCATCCGCTCGATGATGCGCCAGGATCCGGACATCATCCTGGTGGGTGAAATCCGCGACAAGGAAACGGCCGAGATGGCCTTTTCGGCCGCCATGACGGGCCACCAGGTGTATTCGACCCTGCACACCAATTCGGCCATCGGCTCGGTGTCGCGTCTGCTCGACATCGGCATCCTGCCCGACATCATGGCCGGCAACATCATCGGCATCATCGCCCAGCGCCTGGTGCGCCGCCTGTGCCCCGAATGCAAGGAAAGCTTCGTCGCCGACGAGCTCGAACGGCGCCTGCTGGGCCTGGAAGAAGCGGCGCCGCCGGCCACCATCTACCGCGCCGTCGGCTGCCAGAAGTGCGACCACCAGGGCTACAAGGGCCGCATGGCGATCATGGAATTGCTCAAGGTGACGGCCGAGCTGGACGAGGCCATCGCGCGCCGCGCCTCCTCGCGCGAACTGAAAAACACGGCCAAGGCAGGCGGCTTCCGCTCCCTGGTCGACGATGGCATGCGCCGCGTGATGGAAGGCCAGACCTCGCTCGATGAAGTCTCGCGCGTGGTCGACCTGACGGATCGGTTGTCCTGATGCCGCTGTACGCTTACCGCGCCATGGACCAGGCCGGGCAGATCGTGCCCGGCGCGATGGATGCGTCGAACAGTTCGGACCTGGAGCTGCGCCTGCGCCGCATGGACCTGGACCTGATCGACTTCAAGCTGTCGGGACAGAAAGGGCAGGCATTCGGCAAGCGCGTCGTCAAGCGCAGCGACTTGATCAATTTCTGCTTCCAGATGGAGCAGTTGACCGGGGCCGGCGTGCCGATCCTCGAAGGCCTGGCCGACTTGCGCGACTCGACCGACCATCCGCGCTTTCGCGAGATCGTCACGGACCTGATCGAAAGTATCGAAGGCGGCCAGGCCCTGTCGGCCGCCCTGAAGCACCACGACGAAGTGTTCGACAAGACCTTCACCAGCCTGATCACGGCCGGCGAATCGTCGGGCAAGCTGGCCGAAGTGTTCAAGAATTTGTCGGAGAGCCTGAAATGGCAGGACGAACTGGCGGCGCAAACGAAAAAGATCATCATGTACCCGATCGTGGTCGGGGTGGTCGTGCTCGCCGTGACCTTCTTCCTGATGATCGTGCTGGTGCCCCAGCTGACCTCGTTCATCAAGAACATGGGCGGCGAGTTGCCCTTCCATACCAAGGCCCTGATTTTTGTCTCGGGCATCTTCATCAATTACTGGTACCTGATCCTGGCCGCGCCGGCGCTCCTGTTTTTCGGCGGGCGCTGGTGGATCCGCTCGAGCGAGGCGGCCGCCATCAAGGCCGACGCGCTGAAGCTGCGCATCCCGATGATCGGCGAAGTGCTGCACAAGATCATCCTGGCGCGCTTTGCCACCTTCTTCGGCCTGATGTACGGCTCGGGCATCACCATCCTCGAATGCATCCGCCTGTCCGAGGGCATCGTCAACAACAAGATGATGGCGGCCGGCCTGCAGCGCGCCGCCCAGCTCATCTCCGAGGGCCAGGGCGTGACGATCGCCTTCCAGAACACGGGCATCTTTCCGCCCCTGGTGATCCGCATGCTGCGCGTGGGCGAAGCGACCGGCTCGCTCGACGGGGCATTGCGCAATGTGACGTATTTCTACAATCGGGAAGTGAAAGAAAAGATCGAAAAAGTCCAGTCGATGATCGAACCGGCCATGACGGTGACCCTGGGCCTGCTGCTGGGCTGGATCATGCTGTCGGTGCTGGGACCGATCTACGACACCCTTTCCCAGTTGAAAACCTGAGGACCGGCAGTGCTGCCTAAACAATTATTCTATGTGACCGCCGACATGCTGTGCGCCTACCAATGGCGGCGCGGCAAGATGTCGGCCGGGCGCAAATTCACGCACGACAAGGGCGGCCTGGAAGCCTTCGGCCGCTACCTGGCCGACTATCCGGACACGCCGGCCTATATCGTCGCCGACGTCGTCGAGGAAGATTTCCAGCGCGTCCTGCTGCCCCATGTGGGCTTGCGCTCCGGGCGCGAACTGATCGCGCGCCGCCTGGCCCAGCTCTACCGCGACACGCCGTTCCGCCACGCCGCCATCCAGGGCCGCGAGCTCGACGGCCGGCGCGACGACCGCGTGCTGTTCTCGGCCCTGACCAATGCCAACGTGGTGCAGCCGTGGATCAATGTGCTCGAAGGGGCCAAGCTGCCGCTCGCGGCCGTGTATTCGACCACCTTCGTGGCGGCCCTGCTGGTGAAAAAGCTGCAGATGGCGCAAGAACACCTGCTGCTCATTACCCAGCAATCGGGCGGGCTGCGCCAGAGCTATTTCCAGGGGCGCCACCTGAAGTTTTCACGCCTGACGCCGACCGTGCCGGACGCCGGCGTGGCGGCCAATATCGTGGCCGAAACGGGCAAGATGCAGCAATTTCTCACCAGCACGCGCCTGACCGGGCGCGGCGACGTACTGCGCGTGCTCGTCATCGCGCCGGCCGACCGCGTGGCCCAGCTCGAAGGCCTGTGCGACGACGGGACCGAACTGGCCTTCCATTTCATCGACATGGATGCGGCAGCCGACAAGCTGGGCATGGACATGGTGCCGCGCCTGGCCGACCAGCTGCTGCTGACCCTGATCGGCAAGCAGGCGCCGGCCAGCCAGTACGCGCTGGGCCCGGTGGGCCGCTTCTACCGCCTGTGGCAGGCGCGCATCGCCCTGTATGCGGGCGCGGCGCTGACCGGCCTGGCCGCGCTGGTCTGGACCGCGGCCAATATCTGGGGCATCGTCAGCGATGGCCAGGAAAGCACGCGCCTGCTGGCCGAGTCGCAAACCTATGAGGCGCGCTACGGCAAGATCATGGCGACCTTGCCGCCGACCGTGTCCAAGACGGCCAATATGAAGGCGGCCGTGCAAATGGACCGCCTGCTCGCTGCCCAGGGCCCGGCGCCGGCGCCGCTGGTCAACCTGGTGAGCTTGGCGCTCGACCATGCGCCGTCGATCCGCCTGATGGGACTGGACTGGCAAGTCGAGCAGCCCGTGCAGGCGGCCGGACCCGGCGCGGCCGTGGGCGCACCCAGCCTGGCCGCTTCCGGTGCCGCCACCACCACGCCGGGCGACGCCATCGCGCCGATCGCCGCCACCAGCATCGGCGTGCCGGTGCCGCCGAGCCAGGTCTTGCGCATCGAGGGCGAGATCGAGGTGCCGCAAAACGAATTCCGCAGTATCCTCGACATCATGAACACCTTCGCCCAGGAGCTGGCGCGCCAGCCCCACCTGGTCGTGGAAGTGGCCGAGCCGCCCGTCGATGTGCGCCCGAATGTCAAACTGTCGGGCAAGGCCGGCCTGGCCGCGGTGGAAGCGAAGCCGCGTTTCGTGCTCAAAGTGACCTGGAAACCATGATGGCCAACGCCCCTGCCGACAAGAACAAGAAAGGCCCGGCCGCACCGCCCAGCTGGCGCGACGAGCTCGACCTGGTGCGCCGTCCCCTGAGCGTCTTCCTCACGGCCCTGGCCGTGGCCCTGGTGGCGGTGGGCCTGTCGAGCTGGCTGCGCGCCGAGCAGGACATCAGCCTGGCCCAGGCCAGCGGCGTGCGCGAAGTGGCCGTGTCCAAGTTCAAGAACGTCGAACTGGAAAAACAGGAAATCAAGATCTACCAGCCGCGCTTCATCGAACTCAAGGCCGCCGGCCTGATCGGCGACGAAAACCGCCTGGCCTGGATCGAGGCGGTCAAGCAGATCCAGGCCGAGCGCAAGCTGCTCTCGGTGAGCTACGACGTCGAGCCGCAGCAGCCGCTGGTGATGGCGCGTCCCTTGGCCTTGGGCGACTACCAGTTGCGCGGCAGCCGCATGCACGTCAAGCTGGGCGTGCTGCACGAGCTCGACGTGTTCAATTTCATCGACGACTTGCGCAGTGCCGGCCTGTTCACCGTGCAGGACTGCAAGCTCAAGCGCGCCGAGACGCCGCAGGACGCGACCAACACGCCGCGCGTGACGGCCGAGTGCACCCTGGTCTGGGTCACGCTGGGCCTGGTCCCGGCGGCGCCGCCCGGGCCGCCCATCGCGCCTGTCAAAAAGAAAGGATGGCGATGATGCGCCCCACCCTCTGCCCAATATTGGGCCTGGCACTGTGCCTGGCCACGGCCGGCGCCAGCGCCCAGAGCGTCTCGATGGGGCGCCTGTTCAATACGCCCCAGGAACGCAGCAACCTCGACGCCCAGCGCGGCACCGTCACCAGCACCGGCGCCCAGGCGCCGGTGCCGGCGCCCGTCGTGCAGGCGCCCCCGCCACCGCCCGAACCTTACACCCTCAACGGCATCGTCAAGCGCAGCGACGGCAAGACCACCGTGTGGATCAATGGCGTGGCCCAGGAAGACCAGAACAATGTGCTGGCCGGCACGGCCAAGTCGCCAGCGCTCAAGCTCAAACTCTCATCGGGGCGCAAGGTGATCCTCAAGCCTGGCCAGTCCTACAACGTCACGGAGCGCACCATCAAGGATGTCGATGCAACGCAATAACACTTCGGGTGGCTTCAGCCTGGTCGAGATGGCGATGGTGATGGTGATCGTCGGCCTGATGCTCGGTGGCCTCCTGACCCCGCTGGCCATGCAAATGGAACAGCGCAAGATTTCGGAAACCCAGAAGACGCTCGATGAATCGCGCGAAGCCCTGCTCGGCTTTGCGATGCGCTACGGCTACCTGCCCTGCCCGGCTGTCTCGGCCGTCAATGGCATGGAAGATCGCAGCGGCGCCAACTGCACCGGCGGCAAGCGCCAGGGCTTCCTGCCCTGGGCCACGCTGGGCCTGTCCAAGCTCGATGCCTGGGGCCATATCCTGCACTACAGCGTCTCGCCGGCCTTCTCCAACAGCCAGACCCTGTTCAACCTGTCGACCCCGCGCGACATCACGATCGGCACGCGCGACGCGCGCGGCAACCTCGTCGCCGCGACCGGCATCAGCGATATACCCGCCGTGATCATGTCGCACGGGAAGAACGGTTATGGCGCCTTCTCCGACCTGGGCATCCGCTCGGCCGACACCACCGCCACCAACCTCGACGAGCGTACCAATGCCAGCGTGACCGGCATCGCCTTCGTCCAGCGCGTGCCGGTCGACAATCCGGCCGCACCGGGCGGCGAGTATGACGATATGGTGATCTGGCTCTCGCCCAATGTGCTGTTCAACCGCATGGTGGTGGCCGGCGTGCTGCCGCGCTAAACCATGGCGCCCGCTGTCACCATTGCCGCCTATACGCTCAAGGAAGCGCTGCGCAACCGCCTGCTGTGGGTGCTGGGCGTGCTGGCGGCCGGCGCCATCGGCCTGGCCGGCTTTCTCGGCGAACTGGCCCTGACCGAAAGCGCGACCCTGCAACTGGCCCTGCTGGCGGCGGTGCTGCGCATCTCCTGCGTGTTCCTCGTCGCCGCCTTCGTCGTCACCAGCATGGTGCGCGAAGCGAACGACAAGGGCCTCGACCTGCTGCTGGCCCTGCCCTATCCGCGCGCCACCTATTTCGCCGGCAAGCTGCTCGGCTTTTGCGCGCTGGCCCTGCTGCCCGCCACGCTGTTCGGCCTGCTTGCCTTGCTGCTGGCGCCGCCCCTGCAATGCCTGCTGTGGTCGGTCTCACTGCTGTGCGAATTGTGGCTGGTGGCCGCCTTCGGCCTGCTGTGCGTGCTCACACTGACCCAGGTCGTGCCGGCCCTGGCGGCCACCTTCGGCTTCTATGTGCTGGCGCGCGCGCTGGGCAGCCTGCAGTTGCTGGGCCACGCCCAGGAACAAGTGGCTTCGACCGGCCAGCGCCTGCTGGGCAATGCGATCGACGCGCTTGCCTTCGTGCTGCCGCGCCTCGACAGTTTTACGCGTACCGAGTGGCTGGTCTACCACGACGGCAAGGCCGCTGACTTGGCCGCGCTGCTGGTGCAGACGGCGCTCTACCTCGCTATGCTGAGTGGCGCCGCCCTGTTCGACCTGTACCGCAGGGAGTTGTGATGGCGCAGCGTCCGCTTGCCAGCGTGCCGCGTCCCGTGCTGGCCTTGCTGGCACTGGCGCTGGCCGCGCAATTGGCCTGGCACGCCGGCCAGGACGCGCCGCGGGGACATGCCGCCGCGCTGCCGCCAGCACCGTCCGCGGCCGCACTGCAATTGGCCAGCCTTGGCGAACCAACGGCAATGTCCAAGCTGCTGATGCTCTACCTGCAAAGCCATGACGACCAGGCCGGCGTGCGCATCGCCTGGCGCGAGCTCGATTACACGCGCGTGCGCGATTGGCTGGCAGGCGCACTGGCGCTCGATCCGCGCGGCCAATATCCCTTGCTGGCGGCAAGCGAGGTGTACGGCGCCGTCGCCGATCCCGCGCGCCAGCGCCTGATGCTCGACTTCGTCTACCAGCAATTCGCGCGCGATCCGGACCGGCGCTGGCCCTGGCTGGCGCATGGCGCACTGGTGGCCAAGCACCGCCTGCACGACCTGCCGCTGGCGCGCCAATACGCACGCGCGATCCGCCTGCAAGCGCCGGCCGCGCCGCCGTGGGCGCGCGAACTCGAAGCCTTTGTGCTCGAAGACATGAACGAACTCGAGGCCGCGCGCGCCGTCATCGGCGGCCTGATCGCCAGCGGCCAGGTGCACGATCCGCACGAACTGCGCTTCCTCGAACGACGCCTCGAGCAACTACGGCGATGATGGACGGGTCAGGAACCCTGGAAACCTGAGCAAGCGCGGAATACATCATGTTCAAGAATGGCATCCGGCCGGTCCATCGCGGCGAAATTCTGATGGAGGAGTAGAGGCGGCTACCGCCCCGATCGCGGCGATCGCTCCTTGTTGACGCATGGTGGGTAACGCGCGGCCCCTTGGGGACCCACCCTACGCCACTTTACGGGACCCTGGCAGAGGCGTAGGGTGGGTGAGCGCACCGCGCGTTACCCACCACGCGTCAGGTTGGCGCCGGCCACGTCATGGGCAGCTTCTGGCCAATCTCGGCCAGTCGTGCGGCCCTGCGTTAGCCAGTTGCAGCGTCGAGGAAGAAGATGGCATACGCCTTGGCCGGCTCTTTCTCGGTGGGCTTTTCGATCTGGACCTGGGCAGCATCTTCGGCCACCAGGCTGCGCCAGTTCGGCACCCCGGCATTGGCAAAGGCAGTGGTCGCTTTCGCGGCCAGGCTGATGTCGATCGCGATGCGGGCATTGCGCTCGCCGGTCTTGGCATAGTTCACGCCGCGCAGTTCGATGCCATAGGCAGCCATCCATGGCTCCCACAGGCCTGACTCGACGCCGTCGACGATGCGCGCGAACATGACGTGCAGGGCCAGGCCCTTCTTGACGACACTGCGCAGCACGGACAAGGAAGGTGCAAGGCGCGCATCGGTGCTCTTCTTGCCTGCGCCGCGCTCGCCGATCGCCTTCAGCTCTTTCGAGAAGGCGGCGTCGCGCTCGGTGTAGTCGCGCATGCGGGTGTAGTACCCGGCATCGAGGAAGGGATTGTTCGGGCAGCCCTTGGGCGCTACGGCTTCCTCGCTGATGCGGGGCGGTTTCTTGTTGGTCATGACTGTGGCACCTACGGGATGAAGGCCGAAGTTTAGCACTCATCCATCAGCCGGCGGGGTCAACCCTGACAATCGGACGTTTAGGACTTCATGAAGGCCCTGGGTGTAATCATTCCCAAGAAGCATGCTTTTAATGGACTTTTCCTATAGACTTGCAGCATTGCCGACTGAGGGAACCACCATGCCACGTCTTCTTCCACGCCAGCAGGGCTTTACGCTCGTTGAAATCGCCATTGTGCTCGTCATCATCGGCCTGCTGCTGGGCGGTGTGCTCAAGGGCCAGGGCCTGATCGACGGCGCCAAGATCAAGAACATCATCCAGCAATCGAACTCGCTGTCGGCGGCGGTCAACGCCTACCAGGATAAATTCCGCGCCCTGCCCGGCGACGATGTGCTGGCCACGTCCCACGTGCCCGGCGCCATCAACAACGGCAACGGCGACGGCCAGATCACCGAATACCTGGGCGCACCCCAGCACCTGGCGCTGGCCGGCTTCATCACCGGTTCCTTCAACGGCACCACCGATTTCATGACCAGCGCCCAGGGCGGCGCCGTCTACATCTTCAACGATATGATTGGCGGGCGCCCCGGCAACGGCGTGCGCTTCGATAACCTGCCCGATTCCTTCGCCCAGCAAGTCGACAGCAAGCTCGACGACGGCATCGCCGGCACGGGCGCCGTGCGCGCGACCCAGGCCTATACCAATACCGGCGCCATCATCCAGCGCACCGCGATGTTCTTCTAACCTGATGCCGGCCTGCGGGCCGGCCCCCTGTCCATGTCCCTTTCCTCTTCACGACGCCGCATCTTCCTGATGCGGCATGGCAGCGTCACGTATTTCGACGAGCAAGGCCAGCCCCACAATCCCGAAACCGTGCCGCTCAACGCCGACGGCCGCGCCCAGGCCGATGCCGCAGGGGCCGCCTTTGCCGCCGCCGGCGTGCGCTTCGACCGCGTGATCGTGTCGGGCTTGCCGCGCACGGTGGAAACGGCGGCGCGCGTGCTGGCCGCGGCGGGGCTCGACCTGCCCGTCGAAACCTGGCCGGCGCTCGAAGAGATCCGTGGCGGACGCCTGTCCGGCATCCCGGACGAGGAACTCAAGGCCGCCTTCACCGGCGTGTTCGATGGCATGGTGCCGGAACAGCGCCGCTTCCTGGGCGGGGAATCGGTGGGCGAACTGCTCGACCGCGTGCACCCGCAAATCGCCCGCCTGCGCGCCGACCAAGGCTGGGATACGGCCCTGCTGGTGCTCCATGGCGGCGTCAATGTGGCCATCCTGTCGCTGGCACTGACGGGCCAGCGCATCTTCCTGGGCGGCCTGGCCCAGACCCCGGCCTGCATCAACGCCCTCGACGTGGGGGCCGATGAGGCCGACTGGGTGGTGCGCTTCGTCAATTACGCCCCGCCGACGGCCCTGCATACGGGCAGCCGCAACACGACGATGGAAGAGCTGTTCCACCATTACAAAAAGTCGCGAAAATAAATAGTACGGTCGTACACTTTTTTCGGCTAGAATGATTGCTCCACACTGCGGAGGATGCGATGTTCGAAGAAATGATGGGGACCAAGCCGGTCGCCGAGCGCCAGAAATTCGACGTGGCCGCGCTCGACGGCTACCTGCGCGCCAATGTGGCCGGCTATCCGGGCGGCGCGTTGACCGCGGCCCAGTTCAAGGGCGGCCAGTCGAATCCGACCTTCAAGATCAGCGCCGGCGGCCAGCATTATGTACTGCGCACCAAACCCGGGCCGGCGGCCAAGCTGCTGCCATCGGCCCACGCGATCGACCGCGAATTCCGCGTCATGGACGCCTTGCACAAGGCCGGCTTCCCGGCGCCGCGCCAGCTGGCCCTGTGCCTGGACGAGTCGGTGATCGGGCGCGCCTTCTACGTGATGGAGTTTATCGAAGGGCGCGTCCTGTGGGACCAGTCCCTGCCCGGCATGACGCCGGCAGAACGGGGCGCGATTTACGATGAACTGAACCGCGTCATCGCCCAGCTGCACACGATCGACTATGGCGCCATCGGCCTGGCCGACTACGGCAAGCCCGGCAATTATTTTGCGCGCCAGATCGAACGCTGGACGCGCCAGTACCAGGCGTCGAGCACCGAGACGATCGAGGCGATGGACCAGCTGATCGCCTGGCTGCCCAACAATATCCCGCCCGGCGAAGACACGGCCATCGTGCATGGCGACTTCAGGCTCGACAACATGATCTTCCATCCGACCGAGCCGCGCATCCTGGCCGTGCTGGACTGGGAACTGTCGACCCTGGGCCACCCGGCGGCGGACTTCTCTTACCACTGCATGAGCTGGCATATTCCGCCCGGCCAGTTCCGCGGCATCGGCGGCCTGGACTTGCCCGCCATGGGCATCCCCACGCAGGAACAGTACATCGCCAAGTACATCGCCCGCACCGGCAAGGCCATCCGCGCCGAAGACTTCAACTTCTACCTTGCCTACAATATGTTCCGCCTGGCCGGCATCATGCAGGGCATCATGAAACGCTATGTCGACGGCACCGCTTCCAGCGCCCAGGCCCTGGAAAACGGCAAGGCCGCCCGCCCGATGGCCGAGATGGGCTGGGCTTACGCACAAAAAATGAAGAAGGATTGAGCATGGATTTCGACTACTCCCCGCGTTGCCAGGAACTGCGCAGCAAGCTGCTCGCCTTCATGGACGAGCATATCTATCCGAACGAGACGGCCTTCAAGGAAGAAGTGGAGCGCAACGGCCGCGAGCGCGGCGACCGCTGGATTCCCACCGAGCTGATCGAACGCCTCAAGCCGCTGGCGCGCCAACAGGGGCTGTGGAATTTGTTCCTGCCGCGCTCGGTGCGCGCGCCCGAAGGCCTGTCCAACCTCGATTACGCGCCGCTGTGCGAAATCATGGGCCGCGTGGTGTGGGCGCCGGAAGTGTTCAACTGCTCGGCCCCTGATACCGGGAACATGGAGACGATCGAGCGTTACGGCACGGAGGAGCACAAGCGCACCTGGCTCGAACCGCTGCTGCGCGGCGAGCTGCGTTCGGCCTTCGCGATGACGGAGCCCGGCGTGGCGTCGTCCGACGCGACCAATATCGCAACGCGCATCGAACGCGGCGGCGACGAGTACGTGATCAATGGCCGCAAATGGTGGATTTCCGGTGCGGGCGACCCGCGCTGCGCCGTCTACATCCTGATGGGCAAAACCGACTTCGAAGCGGCGCGCCATGCGCAGCAATCGATGATCCTGGTGCCGGCCAATACCCCCGGCATCACGGTTACCCGTCCGCTGCCCGTGTTCGGCTACGACGACGCGCCGCACGGCCATTGCGAAATCATCTTCGACAATGTGCGCGTGCCGGCGTCGAACATCCTGCTTGGCGAAGGGCGCGGTTTCGAGATCGCCCAGGGCCGCCTGGGGCCGGGCCGCATCCACCACTGCATGCGCGCCATCGGCGTGGCCGAGCGCGCGCTCGAGTTGATGTGCAAGCGCCTGAACGCGCGCGTGGCCTTCGGGCGCAGGATATCCGAACAGGGCGTGTGGCGCGAACGCATCGCCGAGTCGCGCATCCAGATCGACACGGCGCGCCTGCTCACGCTCAAGGCCGCGGCCATGATGGACACGGTCGGCAACAAGGGGGCGCAAGCCGAGATCGCGATGATCAAGGTACTGGCGCCGAACGTGGCGCAGCAGGTGCTCGACTGGGCGATCCAGGCGCACGGCGCGGCCGGCGTCTCGGACGACTTCCCGCTGGCCTCGCAATGGGCCGGCAACCGCACGCTGCGCCTGGCCGACGGCCCGGACGAAGTGCACCGCAACGCCATCGCCAAACTGGAGCTGGCCAAGCACTGAACGACATCGGGGACAGACCCCAAGGCGCGCCTGGGGTCTGTCCCCGATTTTACTAGGAAGAATGGCGCGGCTCAGCTAACATCGTTTGCATGCGGTTTTTTCAACGTCAGTCCCTCCCTTCCATCCGGGCCAAGACGGCCACCCTGGTGCTCGCCCTCGTCTTGCCGACCATCGCCGGCATGGCCCTGCTGACCTACGATTTCTACCAGCGCGCGCGCCAGGATATCCTTGTCGATGTGCAGCAATTGGCCCAGTCCCTGATGCTGGCCGTGGACCGCCAGCTCGACGACGGCGAGAGCACCTCACGCGCGCTGGCCACCTCGCCCAGCCTCGATGCCGGCGACCTGGCCGCCTTCCACGCCCAGGCCAGCAGCGTGCTGCGTCCGGACTTCCCTTTCTTCGCCTTTGTGCTCTCCGATGCCAACGGCAAGGCCCTGGTCAATACCCGCTATCCTTTTGGCAGCAAGCTGCCCGTCATGGGCGACGCGGCCATCGCGCGCAAGGTGGTCGGCAGCGGGCAGTTCATGGTCTCGCCGCTGTTTGCCGGCGACGTGGCCCAGCCCTACATCGTCTCGGTCACGGTGCCAGTGGTGCGCGGCGATCGCGTCCTCTACGCCGTCTCTGCCCAGTTTCGCCCGGAACGCCTGAGCCAGTCGCTGCGCGATCCGCGCGTGGCGGCCGAATGGTCGGCCCAGCTCTTCGACGCCACCCAGCTCATGGTGGCGCGCAGCAAAAATCCCGAACCGTTCATTGGCAAGCCAGCTCGCCCGGAACTGGTCGACGCGCTCGACCAGTCCAACAGCGGCATCGTGACCCTCACCTCGCGCGAAGGCGCGCCCGTCATTTCGGCCTTCGCGCGCACGCCGGCGCACAACTGGACAGCCTCGGTCGGAGTGCCGCGCAATGTCGTCAACCAGATCCTGATCAACGCCTTCGCGCGCACCTTCCTCATCGTATTGGCCTTGCTGGCGATCGGCTTCGGCACCGCCTGGACCATCGGCGGGCGCATCGGCCGCGCCGTGCGCGCCCTGCGCGTGCCGGCCATCGCGCTCGGGCGCGGCGAACCGGTGGTGCTGCCGGAACTGATGATCCGCGAGACCGCCGCCGTGGCCGCCGTGCTGCAGCAGGTCGACCGCGAACTGCAGCGCTACCGCGCCGACCTGCAAGGCCTGGTCGCCGAGCGCACCGCCGAACTGCAGCGCTCCAACGCCCTGCTCGACACCGTCTACGCCTCGGCCCCGCTGGGCCTGTGCTTTGTCGACCCGGATTTGCAGGTCGTGATGATCAACGACTACCTGGCAGGCGTGTATGGCGAGTACGCGAGCGCGTTCGTCGGCGCGACCCTGGCGGCGACCATCGGTGAAGGTGCGGCGATGCTCGATCAGCCCCTGCGCCAGGTGCTCGCCAGCGGCAAGGCGGTGGTCGGATCCGAATTGAGCGGCATTGCCGCACCCGGCGATACGGCGCTGCACTACTGGATCGTGAGCTGCTACCCGGTGTTCGGCCCGGGCGCCGAACTGGTCGGCATCACGGCCGTGGTGCTCGACGTGACGGAGCGGCGCCTGCTCGACCAGCGCATGCGCGACACCGAAGAACAGTACAAGGTCTTGTATGAGCGCTCCGGCGACGCCCACATGCTCACCACCGTCGATGCCGGTTTCGTCGGCGGCAACCAGGCCGCCGCGACGATCTTTGGCTGCGCCTCGATCGACGAATTCCTGACCCTGTCGCCGGCGACGACCTCGCCCGAATTCCAGCCCGACGGCATGCGCTCGTCCGAGAAGGCCGAACAATACATGCGCCGGGCGCTGGAAACGGGCAGCCAGCATTTCGAATGGCTGCACCAGCGCCGCGACGGCAGCCTGTTCAACGCCGACGTGCTGCTCACCTCGATCCATATCGGCGGGCGCGGGGTGATCCAGGCCACGGTGCGCGACATCACCGAGCGCATCGAGGCCAAGCAACGCCTGCAGGCACTGAACGAGGAACTGGTCGTCGCGCTGACCCGGGCCGAACTGGCCAGCAGTGCCAAGAACGAATTCGTGGCCAACATGAGCCACGAAATCCGCACGCCGATGAACGCCATCATGGGCCTGGCGCGCCTGCTCGAGGAGGCGCCGCTGGCGCGCCGCGAACGCGACTATGTGGCCAAGATGAAGATGTCGACCCAGTCGCTGCTGGGCATCCTGAACGACGTGCTCGATTTCTCGAAAATCGAGGCCGGCCAGCTGACGCTTGAACATACCCGCTTCCAGCTCGAAGACGTGCTCTCGAACATCTCGCTGATGCACGCCGAAAGCGCCTGGACCAAGGGCATCGAACCGGTCATCTCGGTGGCCCCCGACGTGCCGCTGGAGCTGCTGGGCGACCCGATGCGCCTGGGCCAGGTGCTGCTCAACCTGGTGAGCAATGCCATCAAGTTCACTGAGCGGGGCGAAGTCAAGCTGTCCGTGCACAAGGTGGCCGACAGCGTGGGTGCCGTGGTACTGGCCTTTTCCGTGCGCGACACCGGCATCGGCATCGCCGCCGAGGGCCTGCCTGCCATCTTCGACGCTTTCTCGCAGGGCGACACCTCGACCAGCCGGCGCTACGGCGGCACCGGCCTGGGACTGGCCATCTGCCGTCGCCTGGTGGCCCTGATGGGCGGCGTCCTCAGCGTCGACAGTATATTGGGCAAGGGTTCGACCTTCCGCTTCGAGCTGGCCTTTGCGGCCGCCGCCGGTGGCGCGCCCCTGACCCTGCCCACCCATCCGGCGCTGCTGAACCTGTCGGTGCTGGTGGTGGACGACAACGCCAGCGCGGCCAACGTGCTGGCCCATACGTGTAGCGCTTTTGGCTGGCAGGTGGAAGTGGCCCACAGCGGCCTGGGCGCGCTCGAACGGCTGCGCAACGCCCGCGCCGCCCAGCGCCACTACGACCTGATGATACTCGACAGTGCCATGCCCGACCTCGATGGCATCTCGGTGCTGACCTATGCGCGCGCCGAGCGCGATGTGCAGGTGCCCCCCTGCCTGGTGAGCGCGCCCGAACACGCGCGCGACAAGCTGGCGGCACTGGCGGGCGAACTGCATCTCGATGGTGTGCTGTGCAAGCCGGTCACGCCGGTGGCCTTGCGCGCGGCCCTCGTCACGCTGCGCACGAACGCGCCCGGCGGCTTGCCGGCCGGCCCCGCCGTGGCCCTGGCCGGGCGCCTCGAAGGTGTGCGCGTGCTGCTGGTCGAGGACAACCAGATCAACCAGGAAGTGGCCAAATACATCCTGCTGCATGCCGGCGCGAGCGTCGACATCGCCGACAATGGCCGCCTGGCGGTGACGATGCTGACCGAAGACCCGGACCGCTGCGACGTGGTGCTGATGGATATCCAGATGCCGGTGATGAATGGCTACGAAGCGAGCACGGCGATCCGCGCGATGGGCCTGGCGCAGTTGCCCATCATCGCCATGACCGCCAACGCGATGGACGACGAACGCCAGCACGCCATCGACGTGGGCATGAACGCCCACGTGGCCAAGCCGATCGACGTCGACGCCATGATCGAGGCGATCAACAGCGTCACCCGCGGCGGCGCGGAACGGGCGCGCCGCGTGCCGGCCGCGCACGCGCACCCGCTGTCGCACCCGCTGCATATTCCCGGCATTGACCTGGCCACCACCCTGCCCCGCTTCGGCGGCAACTATGCCAACTTCGTGGCCCTGTTCAAGCGCTTCGAGACCTCGCATGGCGCCACCGTGGCCCAGGTGCGTACGCTGTTGCTCGGTGCCGACCGGGCAGGCTCGCAGCAACTGGTGCACCGCCTGCGTGGCGTGGCCGCCAACCTCGGCGCCATGGAAGTGGCCGGCGCTGCGCTCGAACTGGAACAGGCGCTGCGCGGGGCCAGCGATGCCGAGGTGGCGGCCCGCCTCGCCGCACTCGATGCGGCACTGGCGACCGTGCTGGTGGCGGCGCGCGAGCTGGCCGGGCCGGAAGAAACCATGAGTGACCAGGCCAACATCGACTTTGCGTCACTGAAAGCGCCGCTGGCGCATCTGCTGACTTTGCTTCAGAATAACAACCTGAAAGCAATGGCTGACTACGAGAAGTTGCGTGCCGCCCTGGCCAGCCACCTGGCCGTGGAAACGGCGACAGCGCTGGGCGACGCGGTTGCCACGCTCAATTTTGCCAATGCGGCGACGCTGGTGCGCGACATCTTGAACCGAAAGGATATGGAATGAGTTGGACCAACCTGGCACGGAATGGACGGATCCTCGTCGTCGACGACGCGATGGAAAACATCCAGATCCTGTTCCAGGCCCTGCAGGAGGAGCATGAAGTGCTGTTCGCGCTCAATGGCACCAAGGCCCTGGAGATCGCGCAGCAGCAGCGCCCCGACCTGATCCTGCTCGACGCCGTCATGCCCGACATGGATGGTTACGCCGTCTGCCAGGCCCTGCGCGAGAACGTCAGCACGCGCGATATTCCCGTCATCTTCGTCACCGCCCTCAAGACGCCGGAAGACGAAACGCGCGCCCTGGAAGGGGGCGCCGCCGACTTCATCACCAAACCGGTCAACGCGGCCGTGGTGCGCGCCCGCGTGCGCACCCAGCTCACCGTCAAGCGCCAGGCCGACGTGCTGCGCGAACTGACGCTGACCGACAGCCTGACGGGCGTGTCGAACCGGCGCGCCTTCGACGAGACGCTCGAGAACGAATGGCGCCGCTGCGCCCGCGCTGGCGTGCCGATCGGGATCATCATGGTCGATATCGACCACTTCAAGAATTACAACGACGAATACGGCCACCAGGCCGGCGACGCCTGCCTGCAGGAAGTGAGTGCGGCGATGCGGCGCGCGGCGAGCCGCCCGCAAGACATGGTGGCGCGCTACGGCGGCGAAGAATTCGTCATCCTGCTGCCGCAGGAGAACCTGGCCGGCGTCGAGTCGGTGGCCAAGAAGCTGCTCGAAGAAGTCGACATGCTCGGCATCGCCCACGCCCGTTCACCGGTGGGCAACCATGTCAGCATCAGCATGGGCCTGGCCAGCGTGGTGCCCAACGATGGCAGCGATATTGGCGCGCTGGTGCGCCAGGCCGACACCCTGCTCTACGAAGCCAAGGCGGCCGGGCGCAACCGCTACCACATGCGCCTTCAGGGGTAGCGCCGTCCCAGCAGCTCGGCCACGCACACCGGCTTGGCGCTGCCTTCGCATTCCACCACGACGTCCCAGGCCATCTGGGCGCCGCCTTCAATGTCGCTCACTTCCTTGAGCGTCAGGCGCGCGCGCAGGCGGCTGCCCACCGGCACCGGCGCAGGAAAACGCACCTTGTTCAGGCCATAGTTCAGGCCCATTCTCACGTCCACCATGCGCACGGCGTTTTCCAGCATGGCCGGCAGCAGCGACAAGGTCAGGAAACCGTGTGCCACCGGGCCGCCAAAGGGCGACTCGCGCGCGCAGCGTTCGGGGTCGACGTGGATCCATTGATGGTCGCCCGTGGCGTCGGCGAAGGTGTTCACGCGCTGCTGGCTGATGTCGAACCAGCCGGAGACGGCCACTTCCTGGCCCACCAGCGACTTCAGTTCGGCGAGGTCGGCGATCTCACGCATGCGCGCCACGCCGCTTGAACATGCTCATGCCGTCGATGGTGCATACCAGTTCACCAAGCTGGTTGGTGGCGCGCCAGCTGGTCCAGATGACGCCGCGGTCGGGGCGCGAATTGGACGCCTTGGTATTGGTGATCGCACAGACGACGCTGAGCGTGTCGCCTGGGCGCACCGGCAGCAGCCAGCGCACGCCGTCCAGGCCGGGCGAGCCCATGCCGCCGGAATCCTTGAGCAGGCCGTCGACCATCAGGCGCATGATCAGGCCGCAGGTGTGCCAGCCGCTGGCGACGATGCCGCCGAAGTGCGAGGCCTTGGCTGCTTCGTGGTCGATATGGAAAGGCTGCGGGTCAAACTGCGTCGCAAAGTCGATGATCTCTTGTTCCGTCACCGTGACGCTGCCGACCGGGATCTCCTGGCCGGTGTGGAAGTCTTCGAAGTAGTAGCTCATGCAAACCCCGGCTGGGCGATGAAACGCTGCAGGTGGTGGTCCGAGTCGCCCAGGGTCAGTTCAATCATCGACAGGCGCTTGAAGTGGTGGGCGGCCGGCAGTTCATCCGTCACGCCCATGCCGCCGTGCAGCTGCACCGCCTGCTGGCCGACGAATTTTGCAGCCTGGCCAACCCGGAACTTGGCGGCCGAGACGCAGCGCCGCCGTTCTTGCGCGTCGCCCGCATCGAGCTTGACGGCTGCCAGCAGGGCCATCGAGCGCGCCTGTTCGAGGTGGATGTACATGTCGGCCATGCGATGCTGCAGCGCCTGGAATTTGCCGATCGGCGCGCCGAACTGGGTGCGCGTTTTCAGGTATTCCAGCGTGGCAGCGAAGATCGCTTCCATCGCGCCCAGCGCTTCGGCGCACAGCAAGCCGGCGCCGTAGTCGAGGCCCGCGTCGAGCGTGTCCCAGCCTTGGGCCACCAGCGTGGCCGGCGCACCGGTGAAGGCGATATCGGCGGCGCGCAAGCCGTCGATGGTGCGGTAGTCGGTGATGGCCACGCCGGCCGCCCTGGCGTCGACCAGGTAAAGGCCGATGCCGTCGGCGCCGCGTGCCGACACGACCAGGTGGTCGGCCTGGGCGCCGTGCAGCACGACGCATTTGCGGCCCGTGAGTTTGCCGTCGGCGAAGGTGGTGGCGACCTGGCCCATGTCGTGGCGTGCACCGGGTTCGCCCAGCGCGCACGCCAGTTTGGCAGCACCGCCGGCGACCTGTTCGAGCAGGGCCGCGTGCGCGCCGCCCTGCTTGAGGAACCAGGTGCCCAGCACGGTGGCGAAATAGGGTTCGACGACGAGGCCGCGGCCCAGCTCCTGCATGACGACGAACATGTCGACGGCGGTGCCGTTAAAGCCGCCCTGCTCTTCCGGTACCGGCAGCGCCGTCATGCCCAGTTCGGCCAGCGTGGCCCAGGCTTCGCTTGATACGCCGGCGTCGGAGTGGATGATCTTGTGGCGCGTTTCGAAGCTGTAGTCCTTGGCCACCCAGCGCTTGAGGGCGTCGGCGAACTGCTGCTGTTCTTCCTTGAAGTTAAAGTCCATGCTCGTTCCTCACAGGCCCAGGATCATCTGGGTGATGATGTTGCGTTGAATTTCGTTCGAGCCGCCGTAGATCGAGGTCTTGCGGAAGTTGAAGTAGTAGGCCGCCAGCGGCGCCGCATCGTCATCGTCGAACACGCTATGTTCCGTCTCGCCTTCGAGGTAGGCTTTGTCGAAAGGCTGGGCCATCGGGCCGGCCGCTTCCATCATCAGTTCCGTCAGCGTCTGCTGGATCTCGGTGCCGCGCACCTTCAGCACCGACGCTTCCGGCCCGGGCGCCTTGTGGGCCTGGGCCAGCACGCGCAGCACCGTCATCTCCAGCGCCATCAGTTCGATTTCCAGCGTGGCCAGCCTGGCCGCGAACAGCGGGTCCTGCGTGAGCGGCTTGCCGTTCTTGGACTGCTGCGCGGCGAATTTCTTGAGGAAGTCCAGTTCGCGCTTGGAGCGGCCCACGGCGGCAATGCCGGTACGCTCGTGGCCGAGCAGGTATTTGGCGTAGGTCCAGCCCCTGTTTTCCTGGCCGATCAGGTTTTGCACCGGTACCTTGACGTTGTCGAAGAAGACTTCGTTCACTTCATGGTCTTCGTCGAGCATGATGATCGGGCGCACCGTCACGCCGGGCGAATGCATGTCGATCAAGAGGAAGGAAATGCCTTCCTGCTTGCGCACCGTCTGGTCGGTACGCACCAGGCAGAAAATCATGTCGGCGTGCTGGCCCAGCGTGGTCCAGGTCTTCTGGCCGTTGACAATGTAATGGTCGCCCTCGCGCACGGCGGTCGTCTTCAGCGAGGCCAGGTCGGAGCCGGAGCCGGGCTCGGAATAACCCTGGCACCACCAGTCTTCGCAGGACAGGATGCGCGGCAGGTAGTAGGCTTTCTGCGCCTCGTTACCAAAGGCCATGATGACCGGCGCGACCATGTTCACGCCGAAGGGCAGCACTTGCGGCGTGCCGGCGCGCGCGCATTCGTCTTCCCAGATGTGGCGCTGCACGACGCTCCAGCCCGGGCCGCCGAATTCGACCGGCCAGCCCGGCGCCACCCAGCCCTGGCGGTGCAATATGCGGTGCCAGCGTTGGAAGTCGTCCTTGTTCATGCGCAGGTGCTTGCGCACTTTCTGTTGCAGGTCCTGCGGCAGGTGCCCGTCGAGGAAGGCGCGTACCGTGTCGCGGAAGGCCAGGTCCTCGCCCGTGTAGTTCAAGTCCATGCTGTCTCCTTGTTATGCGGCCCCGCCAAGAAAAAAGCACGACCGTTCACAAGAATTGTACCGCACTTTATGCAGCCCATGCGACCACCAGGTGCTGCAGGTGGCGATAGCCCGCGCCGGCGGCAAAATCGGGCAGGCGCCACAGCGCGCCATTGACGGCCCACTGTCCGTCCGGCACCTCGTTGAAGATGACGGAGGTGACGAGGCGGCGCCGCTCCTTGCCCAGCACGGCCAGCAGGCCGGCCTGGATGCCGTCGGTATAGCCGGCGCGCGCGCCGGCGTCGAGCACCCCGGCCGGCACGTTGACCTGCACGAGCACGGGGACGAAACGGGCACTGACGTCCTGGCCGCCGCAGGTCCAGTTGCCGGGCGCCGTTTCATCGATGACGACCCAGCACAGGAAGCGCTGCTTGGCGTCGTCCGGAATCTGCTCGGCGTGCCAGGCGGCGGCGTTGATGCGCTCGACCAGCTGCTGCTTGCCGGCGGCGTCGAGCGCGCCGGCGGGAAGGGTGACGAAGATATTAGGCATGGCTGACTCCTTGGATTGGTAAGCGACAGCGCCATTGTGTGCCTGGTGCGAACAGGAGTAGGATGGCGATATTGCCATCTTTATGGCCTAAACCGCCACCCCATCATGCGACTCGCGATCCTTGCCTACGACGGCTGCATGGCCACCGAAGTGTTCAGCATTCCGGACACCCTGCTCATCGCCAACGAGATCGCCAAGGCGCGCGGCCAGGCGCACGCGCCCTACCAGCTCGACGTGATCGGCCTCGACACGCGCACGGTGCGCGCCGCCGGCGGCTTTGAACTGGGCGTGCGCAAGCCGGTGGGCAAATACGACATGATCGTCGTGCCCGGCCTGGCCATTGGTGGCGTGCCGCACCTGGAAGCGAAGCTGGCCACCTTGACGCGCGAGATTGCCTACCTGCGCAAGTCCTTCGCCCAGGGCATGCCGGTGGCCTCGATTTGCGTCGGTGCTTACCTGCTGGGCGAAGCGGGCCTGCTGGCGGGCCGGCGCGCCACCACCTCGTGGCTGTTTGCGCCCGACATGGCGCGCCGCTATCCGCTCAGCGGGCTCGCGTCCAACCAGATCCTGGTCGAAGACGGCGCCGTCACCACGACGGGCGCGGCAACGTCGGCATTTGACCTTGCGATCCACCTCGTCAAGCGCCTGTATGGCGCAAAGATCGCCACGGCCACGGCGCGCGTGTGCCTGCTGCCCAATGAGCGCGTAAGCCAGTCGCCCTATGTCGACGAGACGATGATGCCGCACGCGATGCCGAGTTTTTCGCAGGGCGTGCGACGCTACCTGGTCAACCGCCTGGCCGAGCCCTATGATCTGGACGCGCTGGCGGCGGCGTTCCACGTCAGCGCGCGCACCTTGCTGCGGCGCGTGAAAAGCGAGACCGGGCGCACGCCGCTGGCGATGCTGCAGGAAGCGCGCGTGGAAAAAGCCAAGCACCTGCTGGCGAGCACACGCTGGAGCACAGCGCGCGTGATTGAAGATGTGGGATATACCGATGTGCCGAGCTTTTCGCGGCTGTTTACCGGCATCGTGGGCGAGTCGCCGGCGAAGTACCGGCTGCAGTTCAAGTAGGCGTGGGCACAGGTGCCCACGCGGACCAAAATCAATTGCCGTCTTTGATTGGCGGCATGTAAGGCATCGAACGCAAGGCCATGCGCGTATCCGTGCGCAGCATCGTCACCTCGTCGGCCAGGATATGCGCCGACTCCTGCAACAGCACATCCTTCGCATTCTTGGCCGCTTTTTCAGCCGCGATATCGGCCACCAGGTTGCGCTCGTCCGCCTGCAAGCCATCATCGGTGCGGCGTGGCGCCGTCTTGGCCGCCGGCTTGATCGACGCGGTCTTGCCGTCACCCGTCGACTGCGGCACTTCGTCCTTCGCCGCCAGCGCAGCCTGGCGCGCCTCGCGCACCTTCTCGCGCGCCTCCTGGGCATCGCGCTCCTTGCGGCGCACGGCTTCATTCAGGGAGATGACGTTCTCCTTGCGGATACGGCGGAATTCGCTGATGTCTTCCTGCAGGTACTGGAAGTCCTTGTCCTTGGCGATGCGCGCTTCATGGCGCTTTTGCAGCGGCGCGAACATGTCGCGCAGCTCGCCAGCGGGCACATAGGCCGCCGGCTTGATCGAGGTCCATGGCAGTGCATTGTCCAGGCTCGACTCGCCAAAGGTCTCGGCGTCGGACGTGATCGGCAGCTTGATGTCCGGCGTGACGCCGCGCAGCTGCGTGGTGCCGCCATTGATGCGGAAGAACTGGGCGATCGTCATTTTCAGTTCGCCGTACTTGGGCTTGTCGCTGTGCAGGTAGACGTCCAGGTTGGCCATCGTTTGCACGGTGCCCTTGCCGAAGCTTTGCTCGCCGATGATCAGGCCACGGCCGTAATCCTGGATGGCGGCGGCAAAAATCTCCGATGCCGACGCCGAACTGCGGTTGATCAGCACGCCCATCGGGCCATCCCAGGCCAGGCCGGCGTTGTTGTCGCGCTCGATGTCGACGCGGCCGTCCGAAATGCGCTGCTGGACCACGGGGCCCTTGTCGATGAACAGGCCCGTCAGTTCCACCGCTTCATTGAGCGAACCGCCGCCGTTGTTGCGCAAGTCGATCAGCACATTGTCGACCTTGTCCTTTTTCAGCTCGCCCAAGAGGCGTGCCACGTCGCGCGTGGCGCTCTTGAACTCGCGGTCGCCCTTGCGGCGCGCTTCGAAGTCCTGGTAGAAGATCGGAAGCGAAATGACGCCCACGCGAATAGCGCGCTTGCCGTCCTTGACTTCGATGATCGACTTCTTGGCCGCTTGTTCTTCCATGCTGATCTTTTTACGCACCAGCGACACCGTGTTGTGCTTGCCGTCGTTGCCGGCATCGACCGGCAGGATGTCGAGGCGCACGGTGGTGTCCTTGGCGCCGCGCACCAGTTGCACCACGTCGTCCAGGCGCCAGCCCAACACTTCGGTGAAGGCAGGCGTATCGGCCTGGGCGATGCCGACGATGCGGTCGCCCACTTTGAGCTTGCCCGACAGGCCGGCCGGGCTGCCCGGCACGATTTCGCGGATGACTGTGTATTCGTCGCGCGACTGCAGCACCGCGCCGATGCCCTCGAGCGAGAGGCGCATCGAGATATCGAAGTTGTCGGCCGAACGCGGGCCGAGGTAGTTGGTGTGCGGATCGATCGAGGTCGTGTACGCATTCATGAAAATCTGGAACACGTCTTCGCTATTGTTCTTCTTGATGCGGTTGACGTAGTTGTCGTAGCGCTTGTCGAGCGTATCGCGGATCGCCTTGTCTTCCTTGCCGGCCAGCTTGAGGCGCAGCCAGTCGTTCTTGACCTGCTTGCGCCAGATGTCGCGCACTTCGTCCATGGACTTGGGCCATGGCGACTTTTCGCGGTCGATCTGCAGCGTCTCGCTGGCGGTGAAATCAAATTTGGTTTTCAACAGCTCGCGCGCATAGGCCATGCGGTCGATGAAACGCTGCTGGTAGAGCGCGTAGATTGCGAACGGCACCGACAGGTCTTCGGCGGCGATGGCGTCGTCAAGCTTGCTGCGCGCGTAGGCGTAATGGTCGATATCGGCCTGGGTGAAGTACTGCTTCTCGCTGTCGAGCGTTTTGAAGTAGCGGTCGAAGATCTTTTCCGACATGGCGTCGTCGAGCGCCGTCGGCTTGTAATGCATACGCGAGAGCACACCCGCGGCGACCGTGGCCGCCTGGGTCTGGGCCGAGCTGGCCTTCAGTGGCGCTGCCAGCTTGTCGTTCTGGGCAAACGCCGCGTTGCCGACAAAAGCCAGGGCAACCAGGACCGATAACATCTGCTTCTTCATTCAATTCTCCACGCCGGCAAGCCCGGCCTACCATCCAATTCTACAGGAATGAGCCCCGCAACCAAGGGCCAAACACCCGATTTAACGCAAGCAGCATACGTTTGTTTTCTTAATCGGGGATTAGTTCCTTACATTCTGAAACAGAATCCATCCCATTCCAATGGCTAACACACAAGGCCATGAACGCCAGGCGATGCGCCAGTCGCCATTCGATGGCCAAAACGACAGGAATTGCGGCGCCAGCGCGAAAGCCAGGATCACATCGAGCCACTGGAAATGCCAGGCGCCGCGCGCGCGCCACCAGGCCACGGCCAGGGGCAAGAGCAGGATCAGGAAAGGGGCAAGCGCGGACGGCGCGGCGTTATACCAGCGCACCCGCGTGAGCATGACGGAACCGAGTTCCCAATGGTCGCCAACCCGGCGCGGCACGATGGTGAACGAGGCTGGACGCGCGCCTGTCAGAAAGCCAAGGCAAAAATGAGACAGTTCGTGGCAAATCGTGCCAGCTAGTGTAAAGATAAAGAATATCGGACTGCTATTGGCCAGCGCCCGAATCACCAGGGCCAGCGCCAGCGACGGCAGCAAATACAGCAGCAAGTCCCGGTGCTGGGTGGCGAAGGCAAGCATTTAGCCGGCGTAGAAGCAGCGGCCGCAGGCCTGGCGGTAGGCTTCATTGCCGCCGATGCTGACCTGTTCGCCCTCTTTGATGCGCACGCCGTTTTCGTCGACGCGGATATTCATCGTCGCCTTCTTCCCGCAGGTGCAGATGTTTTTCAGTTCTTCGATGTCGTCGGCCAGGGCCAGCAGGTAGGCCGAACCGGGGAATGGCTCGCCGCGGAAGTCCGAACGCAGGCCGTAGCAGATCACGGGCACGCCCTTGACCTGGGCCAGCTGGTGCAGCTGCTTGGCCTGGTCGGACGAGAGGAACTGGGCCTCGTCGACCAGCACGCAGGCGACCTTGGGCACGTCAACCAGGAAGTCGGTAGCCGCGTCGAAGATGTCGACATCGCGCTGCGGGCCAAGGCGCGAGGTGACGCGCCCAAGGCCATAGCGGTCGTCGATGGCGGCCGTGTAGAGCTTGACCTTCTGGCCCTGCTCTTCGTAGTTATGGGCCACTTGCAGCAGCGCAGTCGATTTGCCGGCGTTCATCGCCGAGTACCTGAAATAGAGTTTTGCCACTGCCTGCCCTGGATACTGTATAAAAAAGTGCGCGAATTATAACAAGTCCGCGATGCCGGACGGTAGGGTGGGCGCGGGTGCCCACGCGATGGCGGCGCGTCGCAAACGCCGCGCGTGGGCACCTGTGCCCACCCTACGAGCCCGGATGATAGCTGCGCTCGAGGTGCTTGAGGATGTCCTCTTTGTAGAACAGCACATCCTTGAACTGGCCGCGGCTGTACATCTCGGCCTGGTCGTTGAAGTGCTTCGATTGCGGGTCGCCGCTTTCACCGCCTGCCAGGATGCTCTTGGCGCGCACGCGCGGGCCGAACTCCACTACCGCCACGAAGCTGTTGCCACGGTCGCCGTAAATGCGCTTCGTCCTTTGCGGCGCCACCATGCCAAAGCCGGCCAGCGAACCCCAGTTGGCCGATGTGAAAGGCACCGGCAGGCTAGGCTTGCCGTCATCGTAGGCCAGGCTCACATCGCCGCTGGGACGCTGGAAGCGGTTGATCTCGCCCCAGGGCGTTTGCCACGTGCCGAAGTCCGCCTGCAGCTTGTCGGACGCGCGCAGCAGGGCCTGCAGGGGCTGCTGCTCCGGCAGATGGGCCGCAACGAAATCGAGCACCGGCGTTTCGGCCTTGTTGGCGGCCTCCTGGGCCTTGGCCGTCAGGTCCTGGACCCAGTAGACGGCAAGGGACGTCGGCACGGAGTCGACTGCGAAGCGCTGGTTCCAGGCGCGCAGTGCCGCCACCTGGCCAGCCAGCTGCGCCTTGAGCGGATCGGCCGCGTCCAGCGCGTCGTAGGCTTTGAAGAGGACCGGCAACAGCGGATCGAAGCCGGTGAGGTAGCTGTCGTAGGCGGTGGCAATCAGGCTGTCGAGCGTGAAGCCGCTCTGCCCTTCGAGGACCTTGACGGCGTGGCGGCCGCGCGCGTTTTCGGGCTTGTCCCACATATAGTCGAGGAAGTCGGCGCGGCGCGGGCTGTTGGCCCCGGCCGCGGCGAAGGGCCAGGTATTGGTGTTCTGGATCCAGCCATTGGCCGGGTTGAAGAGATGGATGACGTCCTTGATCGCGTGCAGGCCCTTCCAATCGGTGGCGCGATTGCTGCCGTCGACCGGATGGCGCCAGTCGAATTTCGGATCGCGCACCGGCACGAAATTGCCGTGGTAGTAGGCGATATTGCCATCCGCATCCGCATAGACGGTGTTGTTGGACGAGTTGGCCCGCAGTTCCATCACC
Organism: Pseudomonadota bacterium; assembly: GCA_040390345.1. GTDB lineage: Bacteria > Pseudomonadota > Gammaproteobacteria > Burkholderiales > Burkholderiaceae_D > Telluria_A. The sequence continues at coordinate 48,113 of JAZJYP010000041.1, forward strand.
TTGTTGAAGGCCGCGTAATTGTGCGCCTTGGTGCGCGAGTATGACTGCATCAGCGCGCGCGTCGGTTCGTTCATCAGGCTCACAGCGACCCATTTGCCATCGAGCCCGCGCACGATCGGGCCGTGATGCGTGAAGTAGGCCGTGACGGTTTTGCTGGCCATGCCGCTGGCCGTCTTGTACGGCAGCTTGACCTGGACTTCGCGCACGGGCCGCTGTTGCTTGCCATGCTGGTAGTAGAATTTGCCGCCCTTTTCACTCACCGTTTCGAGATACTCGTCGATAACGTCGGCGCTGTTGGACGTGTGCATCCAGCCTGCCCGCTCGTTGAAACCCTGGTAGACGAAGAACTGGCCCCATGTCACGGCGCCATATGCATTCAGGCCTTCTTCGCTGACGACATGCACTTCTGGACGGAAGTAAAACGAAGTATGCGGATTAATCAGCAGCAGCGCGTGGCCCGACGCCGACAGCTTCGGTGCAATGGCCATGCCGTTGGAGCCGCGTGGCTCCGGCTCCTTCTCCACCAGCGCGACGACGGTGCGCTTGGCGTAAAAGGCTTCGAGCTGCTTGAGGTTGACCGACTCGATATCGCCGCCGATACTGCCTTCGCTGAAGGCCAGCGCCATCCACGGTTCGAAATGCGTGATCAGCTTCGGCTTCACATTCGGGTGCGTCTGCAGGTAGTAATTGAGGCCACCGGCAAAGGCCACCATCAGCTTTTGCAGCCACGCCGGACTGGCCTTGTAGCGGGCTTGCAGGTCGGCCGGCGTGATGAAAAGCTTCATGCGCAAGTCACGCCACAATTCAGCCTCGCCCTCCACTTCCGCCAGACGCCCCATCGCATTGATGTAATTGAGCTCGACCCGGTTGAAATCGTCCTCCGCCTGCGCATACATCAGGCCGAACACCGCATCGGCGTCGGTCTTGCCAAACACATGGGGAATTCCCCAGTTATCGCGCATGATCGTCACATGCTGGGCCGTTTGGGCCATCATGTCCGCGCCCTGGGCCTGGGCGATGCATGCGAGGGCGAGTGCGACTGCGAGGATAGGTTTCAACATCGAGGCTCCGGGCGATGGTTTTATTGGGATGCGAGTTTGTCTTTCAGTGCGGCGTTTTCCGCCGACAGCAAAGCGACCTGCTGGCGCAGTTGCGCCACTTCCGCGCGCAAGGCGTCCTCACCGTCCGGCAGCGCCGGCTCTTTGGGTGGGCGCGCGGCCGCTTTCTGTTCGCGCACCTGGCGCGCCGCCTGCTGCAACTCCTTGCGCCCGCCGGCGACGGCGGCAATCTGCACCGATTCGGGCAGCTGCGCCACATTGGCCGCCGCGTTGATCGAAATGGTCCCTGTGCGCACCGCCTCGACCAGTTCCGGCGTGGCCGCTTTCTGGATGCGCTCGATCTGGTTGATGGTATTGGCCGAGACCCGCGCCACTTTCGCCACCTCCTCGCGCGAGGCCAGCGGCACTGGCTCGGGCGCCTTTTCGGCAGCCGGTTCCGGCGCGCTGGCGCGTTCGGCGGCCACGCGCGCGTGGACAATGTCCTTCTTGCGCAGGGCCAGCACGCCGCGCTGGTAGTCCGACACGCTGCGCCGTGCCAGGTGGTTATCGATCATCCACAGCATCACGTCTTCGAGTGACGTGAAACGCCCGTTCTGGACGGTCTTGAATTCGATGCCGTGCTTCTGGCAGATGGCGTAACGATTATGGCCGTCGATGAGGACCTCGTTCCACAGCACCAGCGCATCGCGGCAGCCTTCGGCCAGCAGGCTGCGTTCGAGGGCCGCGTATTCGATGGGCGTGAGGGGGTCGACAAAGGAACGCAGTTCCTCGTGAATAGTGATGTTCAAATTACAGTCCTTGGTAACAGGCGCGGCAGCGGCGCCGTCCGGCATGCTACACCATGGAGAAGGATAAAGTGAAATTCGATGTGGTGGTTTATGCTAGAATCTCGCGCCTGCCCGGATGGTGAAACTGGTAGACACCCGAGACTTAAAATCTCGTGCTCGCAAGGGCGTGCCGGTTCGATTCCGGCTCCGGGCACCAGGCACGTTCGCCCCAATAATGACATTGCCGTAGGGTCGGCACATGTGCCCACCCTACGGCCGCTCCTGGCCGATAGTACGCAGTCAGTGATCGCATTGACTGGGCCCGCCACGCCTGGCGAACTAGGAACACAATTCTTTTAATACCATTGGCGCGACGCGTTCGGCCTCCGCTTCGGCGGCATGCTGGTCAGTCAGGACGACGTCCATGGATACGCGCCGCTTGGGATAGATGTTATTCAGGTGCATGGGGTTGTCCGAAGGGATGTAGATGGAGACAAACGCGCCCCATCGATCCGTCCCTTCCAGCAATTCGCCGGTGTACTCGACCTCATAGCCGTCAATCTCTTTGATGGGCATCGTCCTTCTCCCTGGGTGCATACTGGCCGATTGTACGCGCTCGCCCAAGCATGGCATGCAAGCGTTGCCGTGCGGCGATTTCGTTCGGGGCTGGTCGTCAAGCGGCGCGCGCAAACAACAGAGTGTGTTTATGACATGAAATTTGCGTTATGCTGGCAACGCTCTTCCGAGCACAGTTTCCAACGCAATTCGACCACACCAACGAGGGGGAAGATATGGAACATACGATCAAGAAAGGCGCCCTGATCGCCGCCGCTGCTGCTGCCATGGCTTTGTCCGGCCAGCTCATGGCCAGCGAGACTGCGGCCGTGGCCGCCGACGCGGTGCACTGCACGGGCATCAATAGCTGCAAGGGCACGAGCGATTGCAAGACTGCGGAAAATGCCTGCAAGGGCCAGAATGTGTGCAAGGGCCACGGTTTCTTGACCACCACCAAGGCCGAGTGTGCGAAAAAAGGCGGCAAAGTGGCAGAGGCAAAATAGACCCGGCCACTCACCGCGAAGGGGACGCCGCTTGCGCTGGCGTCCCCTTTTTCATTGCAGGCCGCCCAAGCCCATCAGGGGGTCTATTCCGCTGCGTGTTTCAACAACGCAGTTTTACGATGGAAATTTTAACGACTGGCAATTACGGTTTCACATTGGCAGCACAGCCTACTTTGCCGGTTTGGGAAATGTCACCGAGGATTTGAACCGCGGCGCCAGGGCGGGCTGGTTTTCGAATTTGTCGAACGCTTCGTTCATGACCAGGGCCAGCATGTCGAGGCGCGCCGCAAAGCTCGGGTGGGTCTTGAACATCAGCGCCAGGCCGGCATAGTTGGGGTTGACCGTTTGCAGCGACTGCAACACGGCGGGCAAGCCGTAAGGGTCGTAGCCGGCGCGCGCGGCAATGACGACGGCCATGCGGTCGGCCTCGAATTCGTCGCCCTTGTCCAGGCCGCGCATATACATCTCGGTGCCGGCGCTGATGCCCTTCTTCAGGTAAGGCGTGAGCTGGGGATTGGCGGCCGCGATCTTCGGGTCGACCGTCAGCACATTCGAGCCCAGGTCGAACAGGATGTCCTTGCCGGACGCCTTCTTCATGGCCGTCAACTGGTGCTTGCGCACGATGTGGGCGATTTCGTGGGCCAGCACGCCGGCCAGCTCCGCTTCGTTGCGCATGGCCAGCAGCATGCCGCGCGTGATGAAGACATAGCCGCCGGGCGTGGAAAAGGCGTTGAATTCATTGTCGTCCAGGATGGCGAAATGCCAGGGCAGGTCCGCGCGTTCGGTCTGCTGGGCCAGCCACTGCCCCACTTGCTGCACATAGCGCTGCGATTTCTTGTCCTGCCACAGCGGCGCGGCGCCAAGGATATTGCTGGCGATGCCGCCGCCGAGGACGATTTCTTCGGGCTCGGTCAGTTCGCGCTGGGAGTCCGCCGCCTTGCTGACCTTGGTGGCAATGTTCTGGACGTCGTTCCAATCCATTTTGCTGATGGCGCCACTGGCGACCATCGGGGCGACGGCGCAGCCGCTGCAGGCGGCGGCAAGCAGGAGCCAAGCGATGAGGTTCTTCATTTTTTGGCTCCTGTGTCAGGCGTGGCGGGGACGACCGGCTTGGGCAGGTAGTCCATGCTTTTCTGGCCGAGCTTGCCGGCCTTGGCGAAGGCCAGCGCGTCGGCCTGGGACACCGTCATCTCGTTCATCTGCGCCAGCGCCGCCGGATTGGCGTGCGGGTTCTTGAACGCTTCTTCGGACACGCCCTTCACACCGGTGGTCGGTGTGCTGCCGCCGCTGCCCGTTTGCGCGATATTGAAGATCACATTCAGGTTGCTGTTCATGCCCTTCGACGGCGCCGCGCCCATCTGGTCGAAGCGCAGGCTGAGCATCTTGACCCAGCCCGTGGATTTGTCCGACTTGACCTGGATCCAGCTGGCCTGGCGCCCCAGCACATCGACCTTGGCCGCTTCGGCCAGGCTGCTCAGGGTGGAGGCATCGGTGAAGGGCTTGGCCTTCAATTCGGTGGGACGCACGGTGTAGGCCAGTTCGGCGGCTGCCGCGCCGCCTCCCAGCGCACCGGCAGCCATGCAGGCGACGACGATATGCTTCATTTCTTGTTCTCCCGTTGCGGTCCAAACAGACAGACTTCCTGCTCGCGTCCCTTGACGGCGAACGAGCCGAAAGCGGTAAATCGATAGGCCTCGCCGCACAAGTCCATGGTTTCTTGCGACACCAGGATGCGCGAGACGCCCTTGGTCAACCCTTCGATGCGGCTGGCCAGGTTGACCGTGTCGCCGATGGCCGTGTATTCGCGGCGCTGCTCCGAACCGATCAGGCCAACCACCGCGGGGCCCGAATGGATGCCAATGCCGACGTCGAAGTCGGCGTCCTGTTCGCCCAGTTCGGCCTTGAAACGCTGCAGCACGTCGGCCATTTCCAGCGCCGCGGCCACCGCATTGTGGGCGTGGCGGGGATCGTCCAATGGTGCGCCCCAAAACGCCATGATGCAATCACCAATAAATTTGTCAAGTGAGCCGCCGTGGCGAAACACCACCTCCACCTGCAGCGTGAAATAGCGATTGAGCAGCACCACCACTTCCTGCGGCGTACGGTTTTCGGACAGGGTGGTGAAACCGCGGATATCGGAAAACAGCACCGATATCTGGCGGCTCTCGCCGCTGCGCAGCACGCCGCCGTGCTGCACCAGCTGCTGCACCACATGCGGATTGACGAAGCGGCTGAACAAGCTAATCGCCTGCTGGCGCGACTTGCGTTCGGCCAGCCAGGCTTGCAAGGCACCGGCAAAATAATAGGCCCACACCAGCATCAGGCCGGACAGGGCCGGCACCAGCAACAGGCGCGCGATGGCCAGCCAGGTGGCGCCCACGGCCAGCGCCGACAGCGCCAGCAAGGCCGCTCCCGTTTTAAGCACATTGACGCTGCGCGCGAAAGACCAGAATACGGCCGCCAGGGCCAGCATTGTCAACAAGGGCGCGAGCCATGGCACTGGCGTGGCCATCATGCGCGTGTTTTTCAGGTTGTCGATGGCGGTGGCGAGGATCTGGGCACCTGGATAGAGACTCGAGACGGGCGTCGCGCGCAGGTCGTTCATGCCGGAAGCGTCGGAGCCGATGATGACGATCTTGTCCTTCAATTCCATCGGCGCGCGCCTGGGATGCTCGCGGCTGAAGTCTTCGTACAGGTCGGCGTAGGAAATATGCGGAAAGGCGCGCACGCCGCCACGCCAGGACAACAGCATGTCCGCCTCGTGCGGCACGGCATAGCCCAGCTCGCGCGCCAGGCGCGCCGGCAACGATGGGACGAGCCAGCCTTGCGTCGCGCTGAACAGATCGTAGCGCCGCCCTACCCCGTCTTCGTCCTTGGTGAAATTGATGCTGCCGGTGCGCCAGTAGGCCGGGTCCAGCGCCAGCGGCGGCAGCAGGGCCAGGCGCGCCTGGGCATCGGCCGCCGGCGTCGCTTCGAGTCCGAGCAAGGGGGCGACCTGGCTGGCCAGCGGGCCGGCGCCATCGCGCGCGGCGTCCATGCGCACCAGCGGGAAGTAGATATTCCGGTTGCCGGCCAGGGCCTCGTTGAACAGGCGGTCGCTGTCCGGACGGTAGACGTCTTTCTCGGTGAAGGTGATGTCGAACACGATGGCGCGCGGGCGCTGGCGCTGCAGGCCCTGGACCAGTTCCGCATGGACCGAGCGCGGCCAGGGCCAGCTGCCGGCGACGTCTTCGAGGCGCTTGAGGCTGGCGTCGTCGATGTCGACGATGACGATCGACGGGTCGGGTTCGAGCGTGGCCGCGTGCTGGCGCACTATCGCGTCGAGCAGGCGGTTTTCCAGCGGGCGCGTCGCATGGACCAGCAGCAGTTCGCCGGCAGCGACGACCAGCGCCCCGGCAAACAGCAGGGACTTGGGGCCGAAGAGCGCACGGAGCATGGTCGTCATGATTGCATTTATTATATTCAAATTCCTGCAAATCGATGGGCTATAATCGCCCCCATGTCGAACCTTCAAAAACCCCTGGTCGAAGCTTTCTTCGACGCCGGCACCTCCACGGTGACCTATGTCGTCTACGAAGCGCCCGGCAGCGCCTGCGCCATCGTCGATTCGGTGCTCGATTACGATCCCAAGTCAGGGCGCACCAGTACCGGCTCGGCCGACAAAGTCATCGACTTCGTGCGCGCCCATGGGCTCACGGTGCAATGGCTGCTCGAAACCCATGCCCATGCGGACCACCTGTCGGCGGCGCCGTACTTACATGGCCAGCTTGGCGGCACGGTCGGCATCGGGGCGGCCATTTGCGTGGTGCAGGATGCATTTGCGCGCGTCTTCGAAGGTGGCCCGCATGATGGATCGCAGTTCGACCACCTGTTTGCGGCCGATGAAGTGTTCATGATCGGGAACCTGGAAGCGCGCGCCCTGCACGTACCGGGCCACACGCCGGCCGATATCGCCTACCAGGTCGGTGATGCGGTGCTCGTGGGCGACACGATGTTCATGCCCGATGTGGGCACGGCGCGTTGCGATTTTCCGGGTGGCTGTGCGCAGATGCTGTACCAGTCGGTGCGCCGCATCCTGGCACTGGCGCCGCAGACGCGCCTGTTCATGTGCCACGACTACCCGCCGGCTGGCCGCGCGGTGCGCTGGGAGACCACGGTGGCCGAGCAGCGTGCCGGCAATATCCACGTCCACGACGGGATCGATGAAGCGGCCTTTGTCGCCATGCGCACCAAGCGCGACGCCACGCTCGACATGCCGACCCTGATCCTGCCCGCGATCCAGGTCAACATCAGTGCCGGCAAGCTGCCGCCGCCCGAGGCGAACGGCGTGCGCTACCTGAAGATCCCGCTCAACGCCTTCTGATCACGGGGCCGGTGCACGGCCGATCGATTCTTCCATATTGGCCAGGTACCAGGCCAGCGTCGAGAGCAGCGCCACGTGGCGGTGCAGGTCGTCCTGCGACACCTTGTCAAGCGTGTCGGCGGCGGTGTGGTGATAGTGGAAATATTTCGACGTATCGATCAGCGGCTCGAAACTGGGCACACCGCCCTCTTCCAGCACGCCGATATCGCCGGCGTCGAGCGCATCTTCGCGCTTGAAGACATTCGCGCCAATCGGCAGCAGCGCCGTTTGCAGGGGCGCGAACAGCTTCACCTTGGACGGCGCCACGCTGGCCAACACCCCAAACGGATGGCCGGAGCCACCGTCGCTCTCGATTGCCGCAGTGTGCTTGGCCAGCTTGTCCCTGTTGGCGGCCAGGTAGGCGAGCGCACCGCGGTCGCCATTTTCTTCGTTCATCCATGCCACCAGGCGGATTGTGCGGCGCGGCTGCAGCTTCAGGCGCGCCAGCGTTTCGATCACGCCCATGGCGCCGACCACGCCGGCGCCGTCGTCATTGGCACCGGTGGCCAGGTCCCACGAATCGAGGTGCCCGGAAACGATGACGATTTCGTCGGCCTTGTCGCTGCCAGGCCAGTCGGCGATGACGTTGAAGCTGTCGGCGTCGGGCAAGGTTTGCGGCGTGAGCGTCAGGTGCATCGACACCGGGCCGCGCGCGGCCAGGCGGGTAATGAGCATGGCATCTTCCGACGTGACGGCCGCAGCGGGCAAGCGCGGGCCATCCTTGAAACCGGTCGATCCCGTGTGCGCCAGGCGGAAATCGGCGCCACCAACCGAGCGCACCAGGGCCGCCACGGCGCCCAGCCTGGCCGCCTCGCTGGGACCGACAAAGCGGTACTGGCCTGCCTGGCCATACGCCGGTCCGGCCAGGCCGCGGTCGGCCTGCCACTGGTCGAAGGGGGCGTCGAACAGCACGATGCGGCCCTTGGCTTGGGCACTGCGCTGTTTGAGTTCGTCGAAGCTGTGCACCACCAGGACCTGCGCCGTCAGGCCGGCCGCCGGGGTCGCGCTGGAGCCGCCCAGGGCCGTCAATACAACGCGCTGCGACAGGCCGGCCGGGCGATCGCGGTAGTCGACCAGTTCGGCCGTTTCCTGGCCTCGCACCCAATGCGGCACCTTGACCGGCTGCAGTGTGACCTGCGCGCCCAGCTTGCGCATCGCTTCGGCCACCTGGGTTACCGCGGCGGCGGCGCCGGGAGAACCGGACAGGCGCGGGCCGATCAGGTCGGTCAAGTCAGCCAGGCGTTCATAGGCCCAATCGCTCTGCATGGCGCCATCGCGCACCTGGGCCAGCGTTGCGGGCGCATTGGCGGGCGCAGCGAAGGCCGGGACACCAAACATGCTGGCGGCGAGGATGGTCAAGATGGGCAAACGGGACATGCGGCTCCTGGCGAAAAACGGATAAAAGGACCCAAACAATAGCGCATTTTTATGCGCCCTGTGTAGTGCACGATTTTCAGTTACCATGAAAGGCCGACTTGTCATGGATGTCCTCATGCTGAAAAGCCCGCTCTGCACGGTGCGCCACGTTACGGCGGCCGACCTTCCCACCTACATCGCGCTGGTCAACGACATGGACTCGCGTGGTCAATATTCCAACGCCGTGTTCCAGTCGCCAGAGGCGATGCGCAAGGAATTCGCGGTCAACAATTTCGTCACCGACGAACGCGAAAGCTATGTGATCGACGATGCCGATGGCCGCATCGTCGGCGCTATCAGCCACTTCAAGAGCCGCACGCCGCTGTGCCGCGAGATCGGCTACCGCCTGTTCGACCAGCAGCTGGGCGGACGCGGCTACATCACGGAAGCGACGCGCCTGGTCTGCGACTACCTGTTCCGGGCCTATCACCAGACCAACCGCCTGGAACTGCTGATGGATCCGGAAAACCCGGGCTCCGAGCGCATCGCCCAGAAGTGCGGCTTCACCTACGAAGGATTGATGCGCGGGGGCTTCTTCTGCAACGGTTGCGTGCGCGACACCAAGGTCTATAGCCTGCTGCGCGCCGAATGGGCCGCCGCGCGGCAAGGCTGATTGTTACAGATCCTGATGCACTTGTAAGCGTGTGTATTAAGCGTGGCGCTGCCAATTGGGGCCGCTATAGTGAGCTCATGCCCGGGCAAAAACGGATCATCCCGATCGCGGCCCAGGTGCAAAGGAAACGCCATGTTGAACAAAAAATGCTTGGGTGCGGTGATGCTGGCCGCGTTGGCCGTCTCGACCACGGCAATGGCAGATGACCGCGGCCTCAATACGCTCGCCGGTGCAGCGGTCGGTGCCGCCATTGGCCACAACAGCGGCGGACGCGATGGCGCCATCGTCGGCGGCCTGGTTGGCGCAGCGATTGGCAATAGCATCTCGTCGGGCGACCGCGGCTACAGCTCCGGCTATGTCGATACCCGCGTCTCCTACGGCCGTCCTGTCTATTACGAACCGGCGCCGGTATATTACCAGCCACGCGTGGTGACGTATGTGGAACCGCGTCCCGTGTACTATGCACCGCGCTACTATGGGCGCCCCGAAGTCGTCTACGTTGAGCACGACCGCGGCTATCGCGGTTACCACGGCCACCACGGCCACCGCGACTAAGCTTTCCCCCTCCCCCCGCTCTGGCCTGTCTTCATGAAGACCACAGCGGGGGCACCATGCTGCACAGCGGCGACACCATCACCTTAGGCCTGGGCCAATACCGGCTGCATGCACCGCTGGCCAGTTCGAGTTACGGCTCCGTCTGGCGCAGCGACCGCGCCGCCCTCAAATTCATCAATCGCGCCCAGATGGAACGGGCCCGGGCCGACCAGCGCGAACGCTGGATCGACAGCGCCCACAACGAAATCGCCTTCCTGCGCTCACTCGCCCCCTGGGACGAACGCCATATCGTGCGCCTGCTCGATACGGGCAGCCACGACGCCCTGCCCGTCATGGCGCTGGAACTGCTCGATGGCGACCTGGCCAGCTTCGTCAAGGCCGAACGCAGCGCCGGGCGCCCGATCGCGCTACCGCTTATCCTGGGCTGGCTTGGCCAGATCAACCAGGCGCTGGCCAAGGTGCACCAGTACGGCTGGCGCTACCTTGACCTCAAGCCAGCCAATGTGCTGCTCGACGCGCGCCGGCGCAGCGTCAAGCTGGCCGACTTCGGCACCAACCGCCTGTTGCAGGACCTGCATCCGCATTCCTATGCCGGAACCGCCAACTGGCAGGCGCCGGAACAGTTTTTCCCGACCGGCGAACACAGGTACGAAACGGATGCGCGCACCGATTATTTCGCCCTCGGCGCGCTGTTCTACTACCTCGTCAGTGGCGGGCTGCCGCTGCGCTTTTGCAGCGACTGCGGGCACGCCTATCGCACCCATCAAACCGGTGGCGCCTATGTCCTGCGCGAACAGAATGGCCGGCACATCCCGGCCACCTTGCGTGAAGACGAAGCGGCGCTGTTCGTCGAACGGATCGAAGGCCAGGGCGATAGCGGGGCCGCTCTGGACTTGCTGCGCGCCCTGCTGCACCAGGACCGCAGCCGACGGCCGCAACACGCGATCGACATCAGTCGCATGCTCGGCGCGATCCGGGGCGCGCGATGATGGCCCGGTTCGCGCTCCTGGCCAGCCTGGCCTTGCTCGCGGCCTTGCAGGCGCTGTGCCTGTGGCGCGCACCGGCCGTGTGGCAACCGAGTGCCATCAGCGTGACGCTCAAACCGGGCGAATCGATGGTCCTGGGCCGGCACGAACTGGCCGCGCCGCAAGCTGCCGAACGCCACCTGGTGCTCGGACGCGGCGCCGATGGCAGGTGGTCGATCCGCCGATTTGGCAACGAACACGCCCTGCTGGTGCAGCGCGACGGGCACGACATCGGCGTTGGCAACGTGGTACTGAAAACCGGCCAGGACTTCCATGCCGGCCGGGCCAGCTTCCACGTTGAGCGCGCCGACGCCAGCGCGTTGACATTTTCGTCGGGCCAACGCCGGTGGCGCTACGACGGCAGCAGCGTTTCGCCGCAACTCCCTTGCCCCGACGCGCACCTGGCCGCGCGCTGGAACCGCCTCATGCCAGGCTTGCTCGGATTCGCGCGCCCCGTGGTATTTGGCGGCAGCCTGCATTGCGATAATCGGCTCGGCGGCATGGCGCCGGGCAGTGCCACGATTGCGCGCGCCAACGGCCAGTTCATCCTCGCCGGCGACGGCATCGGTGAAGAGCCATTGGCCGGCGCCAGCGCCGTCATCGCCGGGCATACGCGCCTGGATTTAACCATCGACGCGGACACGATCGTCTTGCGGCCTTCGCGCCACGTTGCCCTGTTTAGCGCGGCGCAAGTGGCGCTGCCGCCGCAAGTGCGCTGGCAAATGACGCCAAGGCAGCTGTGGTCGGTGGCGCCGGCAAGTGCGTGGTGGATCGGCCTGGCCATGGCTGTCGCGCTTGGCCTTGCGCGCCTGCGCTGCAAGCTCCAGCTGGCGCCATGCCTGCTCGCCGTTGGCGGCTTGACGCTGTCGCTACTGCAGCGTGGCGGCACGGCGCCGGGCATCGCCATCTACCTGCTGCTCGAATGGGCCACCCTGGCGTACCTGGTGCGCGCCCGCTTGTCCTTGGCGCTGGCCGCGGCGGTGCTGCTGCTGGCGGCGGGACTGCTGGCGCAGCTGGAGCTGGGCCTGGGCGGACTCGAATCATCGTGGCTGCGCCACTTCCAGAAAAGCGTTGCGCTGCTGGCCATGGGCGTGGGCCTGCTGTTCCAGCTGCGCCCAGGCACGGTGTCGCCAACACGCATGGAATGGCTGCTCGCCGGCGTTGCCGCGTTGGCGCTGCTGGCATTGGCCCTGCAGGTGGCGCTGGGCAGCGAGACCGGCGTCTTCGATGTCCAGCCGGTGGAGTTTGCGAAAGTCGCCCTGACGGCCCTGGCGGCCCATTGCCTGGCCATCGGCATCGGCTGGCATCGGCGGCACGACGCGCGCCGTTGGCTGCGGCTGGCGGCGCCGGCGCTGCTGTTTGCCGCCTTGCTGGGCGTGGCGCTGGTGCAGGTCGACGATTTCTCGCCCCTGATTTTGCTGGCCGTGTGGAGCGTGGCCATGGCGCTCGCGTATGCCCTGGCGGCGCGCAAATGGCTGCTGGGCGGCGCCGTTGCCACGCTTGGCCTGCTGGTGGCCATCGGCATCGGCTACCTGCACGGCGGCGGCGTACTCCAGATCGCCCAGTGGGGCTTCTATGCCGACCGCTTCATGGTCTGGATCGACCCGGCGCGCCACCCGCACACGGGCCAGCAGCTGCTGCTCGGTGCGCACGCCATCGGCGCCGGCGGCTGGTTCGGCAGCGACCAATGGCTAGGCCTGGCCTCGCTGGGACAGGAGGCCGGCGCCGTGATGCACGTGCCCCAGGTGCAGGACGACTTTGCGGCCTCCTTCTTCCTCAACCGCCACGGGCTGGCCGGCGCACTGGCGCTGTGGGCCTTGCAGGCGCTGTTCCTGGCCGGTTTGCTGCAAGGCGCGGCGCGCGCCCTGGCCGCCAGCGGCGCCGCGCGCGACTTCCGCCATGCCTGGCAAGGGCGCTTCCACTGCTTCGTGCTGTGCGGCGGCGCCGCCTTCGTGTTTGGCCATTTCCTGCTCTCGTGGGGCACCAACCTGGCCATCCTGCCCATCATGGGACAGCCCATGAGCTTCCTGTCCGCCGGCGGCAGCCACCTGCTGTTTTTCATCTGCCCCCTGCTAGCGTTCTGCGCCATCAGTGCGCAATCTTTTGAGGAGAAACCATCATGCCAGTCTATGTCCAGCACGAAGTGATCGGCCAGGTCGCCGACGTGTTCAATGCCGAAGCGATCTGGCAGGCGCCGGGGCTGGCACTGTTCTCGCGCCGCACGCTGCTGCGCGACCTGCTCGAACGCAGCCCGCGCGAGCAGCGTGGCCGTGCCGCCACGCGCTGCTTTTCCCACGTCACGCTGATGCTCGCACAGGACGAGGTCGACGATGACCGCCACCTCACCCGCGGTGCCCGCGTGCGCGACCTGGTCGATACACTCAAGGCCCTGCACCAGAAGGACTTCGGCGACCTGCTTGGCAACGACGACGTGCGCTACGACGTCGTCGGCAACGACACGCTGCGTCCCGGCCAGATCGAAGTCAAATTCGGCCACGCCGTCTACCTGCCGGCCGCCGACGAGAAGATCCTCTACAACGTCAGTTGCTCGCGCGACGGCGCGATCTGGCATCCGGTGTGCCCGGTCTACCCCAACCAGCGCCTGGTGCTGGCCGGTCCTGATGCCCACAGCGCCACCCACGCGATCCGCGCCTGGCCCTTCGGTGCCGATGGCGGCATCTTGTTCATCAACGACGGCCCGGATGCCCCCCTCGAAGTGCAGGTGCGCCCGAAAGACACGCTCGACTGCAGCTTCGATGCGCTCGCTGGCCACTACAGCATCAAGCCCAAACACGGCAAATCAGACGCCCGCCTGCTGCTCAAGGTGACGCGCGTGGGGCACGGCGCCAAGCCATCGACGCTGTGGAAGCAGCGCGCGGCGCCCGACCAGACGGCCGTGCCACCGGCCGAAACCGAAGCGACCTTTGCCCCGGTGGCACAGCAGCGCATCACGCTGGCCGGCCTGGCGCTACCGCGCCTGTCGCGCTACCGCGAGACGGGCGCCACCGGCATGGAGATCGGCTTCGACCGCCAGCTGGGCATCGCCACTGGCGAGCCTGTCCTCACGCTGGGCGTGAGTGCCGATGATAGCCTTTACGCCAGCAGCAGCGCCGGGCGCCAGGCCATCAACCTGCCGGCCATGTTCACGCCGGGCGACGGCGCCCTCAAACTGCAGGTGCCATGCAGCGCCATGGCCGAGCGTTACTGCGCGCTGCTGGCCCTGCCCGGCCAGGCCAGCGCCCCCGTCATGGCGGGTGTACGGCTGGTGTTCGGGCGCGGCACCGAAGCGCTGGCGGGCCTGCGCGTGCTCGACGCCGCGCGCTTCCTCAATTATGCCGAGGGCAGCAGCCGCGCCAGTGCCGACCGCATTGGCCTGTCGCGCAACGCCTTCAGTTTTGAAGCGGGCAAGGACGGATGCCAGATCACGCGCCAGTCGCCCACCCAGGCCCTGTACCACCTCGATGCGCAGTTCGGCTTGGTGGCCGTGGTGGGTGATTCCTGCCTGCTGCCGCCCGGCCATCACCTGGTGGCCGGCCACTATGTGCTGCGCTTCGACGCCTAGGAGGCATCATGGCCTACCTCGCAGCCTTCCTCGTGACCCTGGTGCTGGCGGCCTGGCTGACGCCGGCGCGCTGGTGGAAGCGCCCCACGGCGCGCGGCCTGGCCATCCTGGCCGGCGGCACCTGGGCGATCGGCAGTGCCGTGCTGGCGTACCAAGGCAAGCCGCTGGTGGCCAGTGGCAGTTTCCTTGTCTACCACGACCTGAACCTGCGCAGCGGCAGCGGCGTGCAGTCGGCGCGGCTGGCCGTGGTGCCGGCCGGTAGTACGGTGATCGCGACCGGCAAGCACGACGGCGACTGGTGGGAACTGCAAGTGGCACGCGATGGCAAGATGCAAATAGGTTGGGCCAGCAGCCTGTGGTTGCGGCGCGCCCAGGAACTTCGGTAGATCGAAACTTCGGGGT
>JAZJYP010000041.1:62980-91301 GCA_040390345.1 Pseudomonadota bacterium
CATCTGACATTTGGACACGGGCCCAGCTGTAGCGCGCACTACAGCTGGGCCCGTGTCCAAATGTCAGATGCGACCCCGAAGGTTGGTATGCATGTTGACGGGCAACATTTCACGACATAGACTGTGGTCCATGCCTAAAGATAGTCCCGCGGAACCGCCCGGCAGCATACAGCCTCGCACCATCGTTCCTTTGTCCCAGCCCTTGCGCCACGCGCGTTTCCGGCGCCTGTGGATCGCCAACCTGGTCTCCAACCTCGGTACCTGGACCCAGGCGTTCGCATCGGCCTGGCTGATCGCGTCGATGGCCCATTCGGCCGCCACCACCACGCTGGTGCAAACGGCGACCTATGTGCCGATCTTCCTGTTCGCGATCTTCGCCGGCGTCGTCGCCGATGCCGTGCATCGTCCCAAATTCCTGTTCCTGTGCAATCTCTTCATGGCCGTTGCCGCCTGCGCCATGGCGGCGCTGGCCTGGAGCGGCCACGCCAGCGCCGCCCCCGTCCTGGCGCTGACCTTTTGCCTCTCGACCGGCTCGGCCTTCATGTGGCCGGCCTGGCAGGCGTCGATGTCGTCGCTGGTCGACGCGGGCGAAGTCGAAGCGGCGGCCACGCTCAACAACCTGTCCTACAATATCGCCGCCATTGCCGGCCCGGCACTGGGCGGCCTGCTGTTCAACTGGATCGGCGCGGCCGCCCTGTTCCTCGTCAATGCCGTCTCCTTCGTCGGCCTGCTCGCCGTGTACTGGGCCTGGTGGCGCGAAGGCGGCCTCGCTGCGACCTGCCCGGACGACTTTGCCAGCAGCCTCAAAGCCGGCATGAAGGCCGCCTTCGGCAGCGCGCGCTTTCGCCATATCCTCATCAATGTCTGCACGGTGTTCTTCGCCACGATCGCCTTCGCCTCGCTGCTGCCCATCCTGGTGCGCGATGTGCTCAAGCTCGATTCGAGCGTGTTCGGCACCTTGATGGGCAGCCTGGGCGCGGGCGCCGTGCTGGGCGCGATGGTGCTGCCCCACGTGCGCACCCGCTTCGACAAAACCACATTGCTGACGGGCGCACTGCTCGTGTATGGCGCCATGCTGATCATCCTGCCCCACCTGCGCAGCCTGGCCTTGCTGGTACCCTTGATCATTGCCGGCGGCATGGCCTGGTCGGCCACGGTGTCGACCCTGAACGCGGCGGCCCAGTCAACCTTCCCGCAAGCGATCCGCGCGCGCACCCTGTCGATCTACCTGTTCGTCATGGCCGGTGGCTACACCGTCGGCAGCCTCGCCTGGGGCCACCTGGCCGATGCTGCCGGTGTCGGCAACGCCTTGATGACGGCCGGTGCTTGTCTCATCGTCAATGCGCTCTGGCTGGCCCGGGGAAAGCGGAAAAACCCCATCTGATTGCGGTTTTGATTCGGCCGCAATGCGGTAAGCTGGTGGGACCATGCCCCCAGCCCTCGATTTCATGCAATTCGGTCCCCACCTCGACGTCGCCGCCAGTTCCAGCGCGGGCGTGGCAGGCCGCCTGGAAAACCAGGACAACCTGCTCCTCATCGACACCCACGGGCGCGCCATCTTCCTGCGTGACCAGCAGGAGACGCGCCAGCGCGTGCCCGGCTGGCCCCCTGGCCACGCGCGCGTGGCGGTGCTTGACGGGATGGGCGGCCATGGCCAGGGCCGCGAGGCGGCCGAAGCCGTCGTGGCCGGCCTGCTGGCCATGCCGCCCTGCCACAGCCTGGGCGAACTGTCTGCGCGCCTCGACGCCCTGCACGCGGACTTGCAACGCCACTTTGCCGGCGCGGACCACAGCAAGCGTCCCGGCACCACCTTGACCCTGCTCGAACTGCGCCCCGGCCAGAGCGCGCTGCTCTATCACGTGGGCGATTCGCGCCTCTATCGGCTCGCCGGCGAGCAGGTCACGCCGCTCACGGTCGACCATGTGCCGGCCACCGCCTTCGCCATGGCCGGCCTGCTCGATGAAAGCCAATGGTGGCAGCAGGTGCACGGCGAGCACCGCTCGCAGATCTCGCAAGCTTTCGTGCTGGGCAATGCCTTCGCCAATCCGGCCATCCTGTCCGACCCGCTCTACGAATTGACGCCCCTGAACCTGCCGCCCTGGCTGTGCCAGCTGAACGACCGGCGCGCCCTCGAACTGCAGCCCGGCGCGACCTACCTGCTTGCCTCCGACGGTTTCTGGGCCTGCGCCGAGCCCTATTCCTGGGTCGGCAGCTGGCCGGCGCTGCTGGCCGGCTGCACCAGTGCGCGCGCCATGGTGATGGCCCTGTTCGATGCCATCCGCAGGGCGCCGCCGCCCCGGCTCCATGCCGACAACCTGACCGCCATCGTGCTGCGCGTGCGCGACAGCCGCCACGAGGAGACGGCATTACCCATGGGAAATTGACGTTGTTTTTGAAATACTTAGATTGCCACAAGCAAGTAAATGCGCGTAAGCTCATGGATACGTTTGAAAGGCCGATACCGCCATGAAGAAATGCTGTAGCCCCGGCCATCCCCACTGTACCTTGTGGGTGATGCCAGGGGAAAGCGCCTGCGCCAGTGGTCATGCGCAGACGCCGCCGGCGCCATCGAGTTTCGACTTGATCAACGCACTGCGGCGCGACCGCCCTGCCCCCGTGGCAGCGGCGGTGCCGGTGTTCGCGCGGCCGCACCTGCACATCAGTGGTTTCGATCCGCGCGCGGCCGGCGGGCGCCAGGCCATCAAGATCGAACTGCGCGGCATGCCGCCCGAGCGCGACGGCGCCCTGACGATGCAACTGCAGTCTGCGCTCATTGCCCACGGCGCGGCGCGCCATAGCATCGCACGCGGCCTGCATGGCGGCTGGCGCCCCTTCTATATCGAATTTTCCTCGCGCGGCCACGAACACGGCCAGTACCAGGTGGAGATCGAGGTGCTGCGCCAGCGCGATGGCGCCATCTGCCAGAAATGGGTCTGCACCCTGGTGCTGCTGGTGCCGCGCCCCGACGCCAGCCTCACCGAGATCCACCAGACCTTCCTGGCCACCCACAAGAACGTGCGCGTGATGGCCGATGACGCCTCGATCGCGCGCATCAAGGCGCCCGGCGGCGGGCGGCTCGACCTGGACGTCAACGCGCGCAATGCGTCGATCGCCCAGGTCGACCTGCATGGCGGCGGCGGCCACGCCGAGACGGGCTTTTCCACCATCGCCTGGGATGAAGACCTGCTCGAAATCGACGTGCCGGCGCAGCACCATCCGCATCCCAGCCAGGCGGCCTGCCTCGTCAACGCGGCGCCGGAAGCGATGGCCCAGCGCCAGGTGCGCCTGTTCGCGCTGCGCGAATGCGTCATTGGCCGCTTCGAACAAGTCGATCCGGAGGCGGACCTGCTGCTGACCCACTTTGGCAACGACGGCCAGGACAACGGCCTCACGCGCCGCCTGTCGGCGCGCCACGCCATCATCCGGCGCGGCGCCGGCGGCTTCGAAATCGAAGACGTGTCGCGCTACGGGATCCTGCTCGATGGCAGCTGGCCCGGCAAGAACAAGCCGGTCGCGCTGCGCCTTGGCATGCGCATCGAATTCTCGGCCAGCATCAAGGGAATCGTCGTCATGAACGTGACGGCGCTGCTGCCGCACGGCGTCATCCTGCACCGCGTGGACCAGGGCCAGAACGCCGAATGCTTCTACCTGCTCGAACCGGAGCGTCATCCGGGCTTTCCGCTGCCGGCATTTGCGGCCGCGCCGCGCGCCAACGTGCTGCCGCTGCTGTTCCATGCCCAGGGCGGCTTCTGGCACCTCGATCCGGTCACGGGCCGCGAAACGCCGCTCGGGCCCGGCACGCCGCTCGAACGCCTGGCCCAGGTCCCGCGCCATAACCGCTTTGCGCAGGACCCGTACCCGGAAGCCTTCATCGAGCGCACCAGCGGCGCGCTCGCCCTCGCGACGGCCTGATCACTGCACCGTCAGGATCACCTTGACGCTGTCGTCGACGGCCGATTTTTCGATATAGCCGATCGCCTGCGGATCGGCCGCCACGGCCTTCTTCACGTCCGCGCTCGATCCATACTCTTTCGGTGCCGTGCCCTTCCCGGTAAACACCAGCTTGGACCAGATGGCCTTGACCTGGGCCGAATCCTTGCCCACCACCTTTGTGTAGAACTCGTTGCGGATGGTGGAACCATCGTTATGATCGACCGGCGTGAACAGGGTCGACTTCCCGATGAAGAACTGGGCCGCCTGTTCGCTGAACATGCGTGTGGCCGGATTCTTCGGATTGACGATCACCACGATCTCGGCGCCAAGCGCTTGCGCGCCCACGCCCCCAAGTGCCAGCGCGATGGCCAGCTGTACGATTGTCGTTTTCATCGTAGCCTCCTCAGAAGACGAAATCGATGCCGGCGGCATAGACGTTGACGGGCCCCTTGAAGCCGGGCTTGACGTTGATGAAGGCGCCGGCGCCTTCCTTCGGCGAGATGCGGTCAACCTGGAACTTGAAGGCGGCCGAGGAGCTGAAGTCCCAGCGCACGCCCAGCGCATTGGTCGACTGCAGCGCCGCCTTGATGGCGCCGTTCACGCCCGCCGTCAGTGCCGCCAGCGGCCCGGTGGTGGGCATGGTGCTGAAGCTGCGGATCGATTGCTGGGTGATGTCGCCGTGGTAGTAGTACGGCGTGAATTTGGCGATACGGTAGCCGAACATCGCATACCAGGACGTCGTGTCCATCACCAGGCGCGTGTCGGTCTTGCGCACGGCGTATTCGGCCTGCACCAGGAAGTTGTTCCAGTCGACGATGGTGCCGACCGAGGTGAAGGACCCCTTGACGTCGGTGATGCTCAACTGGTCGGCGACGGCACCGAAGCCGACGCTGCGCACCGTCACCGGCAGCGCCGACAGCGACGCGCTGTCCTTGACCGAGAATTTGGCATCGGCGCGGCCGAAGCGCAAGGTCACCGGGCCGTTTTCCACCACCAGGTGCAGGGCCGTGATGGGCTTGAACTCGACATTGCTGCCAACGCTGCGCGTGAGCGCGCGCCCGAAGCCGAATTGCGCCGTCACCGTGGTGTCGCCATAGCTATGCTGGAACAGCACGTCGGCGCCATCGAAGGCGCCGCCATTGACCTGGCGGTACACCTCGGCCGGCGGGCGGATCATCGTATTGGCGTAGCCGACGTTGCGGAAGTCCGAAATCATGTAGATCGGCGTGCCCATGCGGCCGACGCGGAAGCTGAAGTCGTCGCTGGCCTTCATCTTGACGAAAGCCCAGGCCAGTTCGGCGCCGTAGTTGTCGGTGGCGTTCTTGCGCACCAGGCCCTGGCCGGTGGCCGAGAGCCAGTCATTGAACTTGGCCGTGACCTGGAAGCCGAAATTGGAATCGACGCCGGGACGCGGACTTTTCTTGACGCCGGCCGCCTGGTTGGGGCGGACGAATTCGGCGTCGTCGGTGTCGGTCATGGTCAGTGCGGCAGTGCCAAAACCGCTGGTGGTGACGGTGGGGCCGTCGGCCGCGAGCGCGGCGCCGGACAGGACCGCCAGCACGGCGAGGGCAAGAAGGGAACGCTTCGGTGGGCTCATAATCTGGTCTCCAGGAGCACAGGAGGATGTGCCGGTCCGGGCGCATCCTTGTCTTGCATGGTGCGCTTGGAAACAGTGTGAACCCGCTCAAGGCGAAATGGTGTCGAAGCGCCCCGGCATTTTACAAAGTCGTTGTACCGAGGCAACGGAACATTGAAGCCCTGACAAGCTTGCCATTCAGGCCCCGTCGTGCTCCGGCATTTTCGGCAAGGGGATGAATTCGGTCTCGCCGGGCACCGGGTCGAAGGTCTGCTGTTCCCAGTCGCGCGCCGCTTCGACAATGCGCTCCTTGCGCGAGGAGACGAAGTTCCAGAACATGAAACGGTGCCCATCGAGCGGCGCGCCGCCAATGAGGACAAACTGCGCATCGTCAAGCGCCGCCACGGCGGGCGTGCTGCCCGGCTCGAACAGGGCCATCGTGTTGGCGTCGAGGCCCTGGCCATCGATCGTCAGGCGGCCCGTGACCGGATACAGCGCCGCTTCGGCCGGCAAGTCTTCCAGCCTGAGCGCGCTGCCGGCGGCAAGCGTGAAGGCCAGGTACAGCGTCTCGCTGAACGTTGCCACCGGCGAGACGCGCCCGTAGGCGCTGCCGATCAAGATCCGCACCTCGCCGCCATCGAGGGCCACGCGCGGGATCATGCCCGCCGGCGTGTGGACGAAGCTGGGCGCGTCTTCCTCATGCTCGCGCGGCAGCGCGGCCCACAACTGCAGGCCGTGGCTGCGGCGCGGCTTGCCCACCAGGTCCCCGGGCGTGCGTTCGGAATGGACGATGCCGCGCCCGGACGTCATCCAGTTGATGGCGCCCGGTTCGATGCGCTGGACCGAGCCGACGCTGTCGCGGTGTTCCATCGCGCCTTCGTACAGGTAGGTCACCGTGGCCAGGCCGATATGCGGATGCGGGCGCACATCATGGTTGGCGTCCGGCGCCGCGTCGATGGGGCCGAAGTGGTCGAAGAACAGGAAGGGGCCCACCGCCTGCCTGGCAGCGGCCGGCAGCAGGCGGCGCACCTTGAAGCCGCCGCCCAGGTCCTTTTCGTGAGGCTTGAAGAAGTGGGCGATATTCATGGCTGCGCCAGCGTCGTGGTGATCTCGGTCGTCACGCTGGTCATCAGCTTGTGCACCGGGCACTTCTGCGCCGCGGCGAGCATCTGGGCGCACTGTTCTTCGCTCAAGTCGCCGCCGAGGTGAATTTCGGCCGTGAGCCTGTAGACGCCATGACGCTCTTCGCTGGCGTCGCGTTCAACCCGCACTTCGATGTCCTGCACGGGAATACCCTTGCGCCTGGCGAACCACACCAGCGTGAGCGCCTTGCAGGCGCCAAGCGCGGCGTCGTACAGGTCGTGCGGGGAAGGACCGCTATCGAGGCCGCCCTCTTCCACCGTGCCGTCAGCCGACAGTTCGTGCTCGCCCACGTGGATCACGTGGCGCATCGGTTGCGACAAGTCGCGCTTTACGATAATGGTCATGGCTGTTCCTTCGAAGTCGAACCGCCAATTTACACCAAGTCAGGCAAGGCTGCGCGCGACGCGAAATCCCACGATGTCGTTGCCCAGCGCGGCCGAAAAACCATTGCGCAGCGCCGAGCGCAGGTAGCGCGGGTTGTACATCCAGGAGCCGCCACGCAGGATGCGCCGCCCCTGGTCGCCGCCTTCTTCCCAAGGTCGGCCCGAGATGGGCGCGCCCTCGTAGGTGTCGTGCACGACGTCCTGCACCCACTCCCACACATTGCCGTGCATGTCGTACAGGCCCCAGGGATTGGGCAGGAAGGTGCCGACCCGGCTGGTGCCTTTGCGGAAGTCGCCCGGCGGGCTGCCGTTGTAGCTGTAGTTGCCGTCGTAATTGGCCAGGTCGGTACTGATGGTGTCGCCAAAACTGAAGGCGGTTTTGGTGCCGGCGCGGCAGGCGTATTCCCATTCCGCTTCGCTGGGCAGGCGATACGGCTGGCCGGTCTGCTGGCGCAGCCAGGCCAGGTAGCGCTGGGCGTCTTCCCAGCTCACGCCAACCACAGGATGCAGGTCGTTCTGCTTGAAGCCCGGGTCTTCCCAATTGACTTCGCCATGGGTTTCCCAGCCCGTGGCCTGGACGAACTCGCGCCATTCGCCCACCGTGACAGGATAGCGGCCCAGGGCAAAGGATTCTTCGATGCCGACCCAGCGCTGCGGCGTCTCGCGCTCGACCCAGGCTTTTTGCGAGCCAGCGTCCATCGCCTTCTTGCGTTCGTGCTCCGGTGAGCCCATCTGGAAGCGGCCCGTGGGAATGAGCACCAGCTGCGGCCCATTGCCCGAGCCGTCGCGGAAGCGGTCGCGCAGCACGCCCTCGGGATCGGCCACCGGGCTGTCCGCCGTGGGCAGCTGGGCGGCCAGCTCCATGGCATTGCGCAGGGCCTGTTCGGCGCGGGCGCGCTGCTGTTCTTCGCGATAGGCTGCGGCGGCCCGGGCCTGCAGGGCTTTGCGCTGCTCCGCTTCCTTGGCCAGGCGCGCTTTTTCAGCGTCCTGCTGGCGCCGTTCCAGCAGCTGTTTGCGCAGCAGTTCCTTGCGTTCCTGCCTGGCCGCTTCGGCCACGGCGCGCGCCGCTGCATCGTGCTCGCGGCGCTCCATATCGCGCTGGAACTGGGCGGCCGCCGCGGCGGCGGCATCGAGCTTGCGCTTTTCCGCCAGGGCGGCGATGCGCGCTTCTTCCAGGGCGCGGGCCTTGGCGTGCTGCGCCGCCAGTTCTGCCGCCGTTGGGCCGGCCGCGTGGCGCAGCGCCAGTAGCAGCTCGCCCACGCTGGCGGGCCGTTCCTTCGGGGCGTAGGCGAAGCCGCTTTGCAGCACCCGCCACTGGTGGGCGTTGAGGCCAGTCGGCTGCGACGGTTCCTGCGTCGCCAGGCGCTGGCCTTCGAACGGCAAGCGCCCTTCGACCATCTGGTAGATCATGACGGCCACGGCGTACACGTCCAGTGCCTGGGCGGGCTGGCGCTGGTGCGTCCCGGCTTCCGGCGCACGGTAGCCGCTGGTGCCCGAGTCGGCCGGCGCCTGCAGGCCGAAGCTGCTGGCACTGCTGCGCGCGCGCGCGGCGATGCCGAAATCGAGCAGCTTGATCTCGCCCTTGGCCGTCACGAAGACATTGCCCGGCTTGATATCGCGGTGCACCAGCTTGTGCTTGTCCCAGGCGTATTGCAGGGCGCGGGCGACGGGCGTGAGCAGTTCCTGCACATCGTCCATGGTGAGCGCACCTTCACGCGCGAGAAGACTGTCGAGGTCTTCGCCGTCCAGGCATTCCATGATGATGAAATAGCTTTGCGTGGCCGGATCCTGCGCCCACTCGTAGACGCGCACGATGTTTTCGTGGGCCAGGCGGCGCGCCTGCGTCGCCTCCTCGATCAGCAGCTTGGCGTGGCTGGCATTCTGGGTCAGCTGCGGCGGCAGGATCTTCACGGCGACGATTTCGCTGTGACCGAGTTCGGCGTGGGTGGCCAGGTCGGTCGCCTGCCACACCTGGCCCATGCCGCCCTGCCCGATCAGGCGTTCGAGCCGGTAGCGGCGCGTTTGCGGGCCAATCTCCATGCCCGCCATCAGGCCGATTTCGGTGCCCTGCTTGACGTGGATGGGCGTGCTGCTACTGCCCGGTGGTGCGTATTCGGCATCCAGGATGGCATTTTTGCGGCTGTCGAATTCCTGCTGGCTTAACAGGCCGTCTTCGTGCAGGGCACGCAGTTCGCGGATCTTGTCTCTGGCTGTTTGCATCGGTCCATTCAAAGGGCTACGCCGCAGGTGGGGCAAAATTTGGCATGGGCGTCGACCAGGTGGCCATTCACGCAAGTACGCGCGTGCACCAGCGCCTTGGCGTGCGAGGCCAGGGCAGCCTTGTTCACATCGTTTTGCATGGCCAGCAGGTCGAGCTGGTGACGCCGGTCCTTGTCCATCTCGGCGTCGCGGTGGGCGCGCTCTTCGCGCACGCGCTCCTGGGCCTGCATGGCCGCCTTCTCGGGGCTCACGCCGGCCAGGGCCTGCAACTGGTCGGCGCGCATGCCGGCATGGACCTGGGTCTTGATATAGTCGGCCAGCAGCGCGGCATTGGCCGTCGCCGCCACGGCGACCTTGCCGGTGTCGCTCATGTTCCCCAGGGCCTGCATGCTGTCGTATTCGCTTTTCCAGCGGGCGTAGCGCTCTTCCCGTTCCAGCTCCAGGCGCTTGAGTTCGCGCTGCCACTGGGCTTCGCTTTCGTCTTCGCGCAGCTGCTGGCGCTTTTCCTCGGCGTCCAGTTCCAGTTGCTGCGACTTGCGGCTGTAGGCGGCATCGGCCTCGATGGTGCGCAGCAGCTTTTCGTGCTGAGTCAGGGACTGGGCCTCGTCATCGGCGCGCACCAGTTTGCGCTTGCGGTCGAGCGCCAATTCGTCCTCCCATTCCTGCACGCGCTGGGCTTCGCGCTTGTGGGCGGCATTGGCCAGGGCCAGCGATTGCAGCGAGGCCTGGTGCTGCTCGTCGTCGATCTCGTGTTCGCGCGCACGCACGGCCATCTGGTGCTGGTGCAGTTGGGCCAGTTCGGCGCGCTTGCGCGCTTCGTCTTCGATGCCCATCGCCTGGGCGACCTTGTTCTCGATCTGTTGCTGCAGCAGGCGGTGCGAGAAACGCTGCTGCGCCAGCTGGCGCGCTTCAAGCATGTCTTGCTGGGCGATTTCCACTTCGGTGCGCATGCGGATCTGGGCCAACTGGCGCAGGTGGGCCCATTCGATGGACTCGTCTTCGCGCGCGGCGCCTTTCTTGGCCAGCGCGTGTTCGAGTTCGGCCACCGTTTCGGCGGCGCCGCCGGCAATGGCTTCGCGCCGGTTGCGCGCTTCCACCACACGGCCGTACAGGTCGATTTCGCGGGCGCGGATCACGTGGACGCGTTCGGCCTCCTGCACCGCCAGTTCGGCGCGTTCGACCGATTCGTCCTGGCGCATCTCGGCGCGGCGGTAGCGCAGGCGGGCCTGCTGCTCTTCGCGCACGATGCGCTGCCATTCCTGGTCGTTATACAGCTGGTCGAGCTGGCGCACGTGTTCGAGTTCGACGTGCTTTTCGTCCGTTACCAGCCACAATGTGCCGATGCGGGCGCGGTTGGCGTCGAACTTGTCGTGGCTGACGGACAGCGTATCGACCTGCACCACCGCCAGGCCGTACTGGGCCAGTGCCAGTTTGAGGGCGCTTTGCAGGCGTTCGTCAAGCTGCGGGCGCAGCTCGCGCTTACCCGCCATTTCGCGCAGCGACTGGCTGGCGATGAATTCGGCGGCCAGCTGGCGCACCATCGGCGCCAACAGTTCGCGCAGGTTGGCGCTGCTGACGACGCCAGGCATGGTCATGAAATGCTGGGCGAAGGCCGGGACCTGTTCGACCCGCACACTGACGGTGAACCGCGCCGTCACTTTCAGGTGTTCGCAGGTGGCCAGTTCGGAAAATTCGAACGCCACCGGCAGCGCGCTGGTGCGCGTGATGAGGATTTCGGCGTGCTGGTCGCGCAGCAGGTGGTTCAGGCGCGTGAAGAAGCCTTCAATTTCATATTCGCCCTGCGGCACCTCGGTGGCCTTCTCGCCTTGCAGGATATAGGCGCGCGTGGTGGCCGGCACGCGCAGGGTCTTGGTGAAAATGCCGTCAAGGGCACTGACGCCGAAGAACACGGCCAGTTCGTCCGGGCCGGGAATCCAGCGGTTCTCGCGCAGCACCGGCTCGTTGCGCGGCGCGCCCAGGCTCATGCCGCAGGCGCTGCAATAGCCGCTATCGCCGGCACTGGTGTGCCCACAGCGCGGACAGGGCACGCCGCCAAAGCCAAACATCTGGAACATGATCCACTCCTGGTTAATCGCCCCCTGCTGCGATTCTAGCAGGGCTGCGTTTTTTAAATGATGCCAATCCGGTCAATGCAGGCGAGGCTCGCGCCTTTTTGCCTGACTGCAATGGCGAATTCTTCGCCCAGCTGCTCGCGCCACGCCTTGGGCAGCAGGATGCGGTCGCCCGCCAGGGCATGCTGGAGAATCAGCACCGACTTGGGCGCGCAGCCTTCCACCGTGTCGACCTGGCCCGCATGCCAGGCCGCCGAACAGCCGCTGGCGATGATCCGTCCACGGGCCTGGAACTCGCGACCGCGCGCGATGCGGTCCGCCATGACCAGCGCCAGTTCGAAGGAATTTCCCTGGAAGCGCGCTTGTTCGAACCGTACCACGGAGCGCCACCGGCCCAGCGCACGCCCGTCGAAATGGCGGGCGGCGGCCAACACCTGGCGCACCGCATCCTGGCGCACCATGTCCACGCCGGGCACGTCGATCGTCTCCTCTTCGCTGGCGGCGCTACCGGCGAACGGATGCACGCTCACCTCGACGGCGCACAGGGCGTCGGCGGCCCCGCCACTGTAGAGAGGGAACCAGGCACGCGCACTCGACACCGCCCCGGCCGGATCGGCGTGACCAGTCAGGGCACCGAGATGGCCGATGCCCTGCGCCCCCTGCAGCTGGCCCAGGTGCCAGGCGTCGGACCAGCCGCAGACGGGGGCGTCGCCGTCGTGCCGGTGGACGCCACGGACCATGCGGTCGGCCAGCACAGCGGCCAGTTCCCAGCTGCGGTCATGTGCGGCGGGCAGGCCGTCCATGCTCAGCACGACCTGGTCGCGGCTGTCGAACAGGTTTTCGGTGTGGCGCGCCAGGCGCACCACTTCGGCGATGCGCTCGGCCAGCGGTCCGGTGCCCTTGACGTCGGCGCGGTTGGCGCGCGCGCGCCGGGTAGCGGTCACCAGCAAGGTGCTGCCGTCGGCCAGGCGGCAGCGGCATTGGGCGCTGTTCATGTGGTCTCCCGGCGCTTGGCGAGGTGCAGTTCGAGGTTGGCGAGGATGCGGTCGGCGTCATCGAAGGTGGCGCCGCCGACGTCGGCACGCGACAGCATGGCCCACGCTTCATCGAGCGCCGCGCAGGCTTGCACGCTGGCGCGCGCGCGGCGCCTTTGCTGCGCCATGGCCAGCGCCAGGCCCGGCCCGGCCAGCTCCAGCGCCGGCATGGTCGCGGCGGCGAGCACGAGCGATTCGCAACGGCGCAGCAATGCCTGGTGCTGCTGGAAGGCAGCGGCCGGCAGTGCCAGCTGGCGCAGGCCGGCCGTCACGCCCGGCAGTTCGAGGAACAGGCGGCGCATTGCGCGCGCATCGTCCAGGGCCGCGTCGAATGCGTCTACCGGGGGCACCGGCACGTCGGCCTGCCGCTGGCGCGCAGCGAGCATCTGCGCATAATCGACGCCATCGAGTTCGACGGGGATGCAGTCGTCGACGGTGACGCCAAAGCGCGTGTAGAGCAGGCGGTTCAAGCCAGCGCGGAAGGCGTTCCATTCGGCCAGCGAGGTGCAGGGCGGCAGCGCCAGCGAACCCTGGGCCAGCTCGCGCTGGAGTTCGGCGGCGATGCGGGTGCCCAATTCGGCCAGCATCAAGGTCGGCGCGGCTTCGCTGGCCAGGAACAGGTCGAAACGCTGCTGCGCCTGGCGCGGATCCGGCTCGTCGATGGCGAAAGACAGGCGCAAGCCGATTTCGGGCGACAGCACGAAGGGCACGACATCGACCCGGTAGGGGCCGGGATGAAAACAGACGGCCTGTTCGCCCGCCGCCAGCACGATGCGCCCGCCTTCGGCCACGCGGCGCAGCGCGCCCTGGCCGTTGAAGGCCACACCCACGCAGTGCTCCGGTACCACGCTGCCCGCACGCAGGGCCACCGTGGCGCCGCCTGGCGCTGGCGCAGCTTCCCGCGTTTTGAACAGTCCCATCATGCCGGTTCCACCGTAAAGCGTGCGCCGTGGGCCTGGAAGTGTTCGGCCGGCGCCAGCGCAAACGGCCAGGCCGCTTCCAGCTCGCCGTCGGCGTCGAGCGGGCCCTGGATGATCAGATTGCCGGCGCCATCGCGCACGCTCACGCGTACGGCTTCGTCCATCAGGTCCGCGGCGAAGGGCGCACCGGCGGCCAGGGCCAGCACCACCTGGCCGTCGATGAAATGCATCTGCCAGTAGCCGTCCTCGGTACCTAGCTGCGCCAGCGGCGCGCTACCGGCGGCAGCGCGCAGCATGCCGGCGCTGCCGTGCCAGGATCGGTCGTTGGCAGCCGCGTGGCGGGCGTTGGCCAGCTGGCGCAGGCGGCGCAAGGTCAGCGGCGAGGCTTGCAGCAGCGCGCGCTGACCGCCAGTGAGCGGCACGCTGCCATCGAGCGCGCCGCCCAGCACCGCGTCGCTCAGGACGAGGCTGTCGTTGTCGACGCGGCGCCCCAGCATGGCTGCCTCCAGCAGTTTGTGTTCGAGCTTCTTGTCCATGGAATCCCCTCCTTTTATCGGGCTATGCCAGGCAGGCTGGCGATGGCGTCGTCGCGCCGCTTGCGCAGCGTCGGCAGCGATACCTGTTCCAGTTCCGCCAGTTGCGCCATGGTTGGCAGTTCGCCCGTGCCGGCGGCGAGCCAGGTGTCGGGATAGCTGTCGTCGGCGGGGCCCATCAGTTTGAGGAACACCGCCTGTTTCACCGGCAGCGACACGCCGTCCAGGATCGCTGCCCGTTCCAAGCGGGGGGCGGGTGAAAGATCATCGTCGCCCAGCGCCACGCGCCAGAAGTCAAGCTGGGCTTCGTCCTGCAGCCACTCGGTGTCGCGGTTGGACGACAGTTCTTCGTAGTCGCCGATTTCGGCGAGCATGTCGTCGATCTTGTCGAGGCCATTTTTCAGGCTCGCGAAGCGCTTGGACTTCGTGTGCAGCGGGCCTGGACTGCCGCCAAACTGCTCCAGCGTCTCGCTCCAGCGCACGATCCACTCGGCGCGGCAGTTGGCGATGGTGTTCAGCTGACGCACTTCGATCGGTGTCGCCTCCAGCGCCCGCCCCAGGATGGCGCTGACCTGGGCCGCATTGGCTTGCCAGTTGGCGAACAGGCGCGCCAGTTCGGCGTAGGCCATGTCGAGCATGCGGTAGGTGTAGATCTTGTTGGCGCTGCAAGCGCGCCCGCAGGCGACCTGGTAGTTGTCGGCATCGACCTTGTCGCGCAGGACGGCGTACATATCGTTGACCTTCTTGCGCAGCAGCGGTTCGCCGTCCGCCGGATCGATGGCGTGGATGAATGCCTCCCAGTCCCCGGGGCGGGCCTGCAATTCGAACAGCAGGCCCGTGGCCAGTTCGTAGACGCTCTCGCCGTAGCTGTTGCCAGCCATGGTGGCGCGGCCCGAGCGGGCGGCGCTGCGCAGCTGCACGGCCATCGCCTCGACATAGGCGTCGAGCGTGGGCGGCACAGGGGCGAGCGCCTGCAGCGAGCATTGCCCCAGCAGTTTGCGCACCTGTTCCCAGCCGTGCTCTTGATACCGGGTTCCCGGCAAACGCATACCATCCTCGTCGACATGTCCGGCCGTCCACCCGGCGGGCGACCTTACCGGATCATGCCACGCGCGCGTGCCGCGCGAGGCACGCATCAGGACCTTATTTCCCCTTCTGTTCTGCGCTCTGGACCAGCAAGCTGCGCAAAATCGCGGCAACGATGGGCGCGGCGTGCTCACCGCCGCTGGCTTCCGAGTGGCTCACAAACGCCGCCACGGCCAGCCGGTGCGCCTGGCCGGGCAAGGCGCCCGGCTCCAGCCAGCCGGTGAACCAGACGGTGGACAGGTCGTCAATACTGGGCGAGGTGCCGGTCTTGCCGGACAGGGCGTGGCGCACGCTGGCCAGCGCCGGAGCGCCAAAGGCCCCGGCGGCAGTGCCGGCATCGACCACGCCTTTGAGGCCGCTGCGGATGCGGTCGAGCCGCACGCCGAGCGCCGTGCCTTTGGTCTCCTGCGCCTGGCGGCCGTCAAGTTCGAGCAGCAGGCGCGGCGCGACGATGCTGCCCTGCCCTACTGCGCCGGCGGCCAGCGCCATTTGCAGTGGCGTGGCCTGCATGCGCAAGCCGATGGCCATCTGGCGCAGTTCGTGGCGCGTGTGGATCGGGTCGATATGGGCGGCACTGGCCTGCAGGGCGTCCCAGCTTTGCCAGGCGTAGGCCGGGCCGAGCAGGCCGCCATCGAGGCGCAAGGCCTGCTCAAAGCCAAGCCGGTGCGCCATGCCGATGGAGGGCCGGACCGTATCGAGCGCACCCGCGCCAAGTGCCTGCAAGTCCGGCGCACCGCCTTCAGCCTGGCCAAACAGGCTGCGGTCGGCCAGTTCGCCCGACCAGGCAAACCAGGTATTGAGGCTGTAAGTGAGCGCCTGGGGCAGGCCAAGGCGCCCGTCGACGGCGCGCCGGTCCAGGTGCTGATCCTTGTAGTTGCTGATGTGCGCCAGGCGCGTATTGGCCGGATAGGCCGCCGCATCGGTCTGGAAGGCGAAGCCGCGCTCATGGGCCATGCGGTTCAGCGCCGCCAGCGGCAGGCCAGCCAGCATCGCATCGATTTGCGCATCGCGCCGCGCGGCCATCTCGAGCCCCAGCGCGCTGATGATCTTGAAGGTCGAGCCGGGGCTGTTGTGGATGCCGCCGTCATGCTGCCAGGCCGGCAGGCGCAAGGGACTGCGCGCCGGGTTGGCGCGGTCGAAGTCGCGCACTTCGCTCCAGTTGGCCAGCGATGCCGCAGCTGTGCCGGCACCGGCGGCGGCGAGGATGTCGCCCGTTTCGGTGTCGATGATGACCAGGCCCGCGTGCCGTCCCTCCGGCGCCGCCTGCCCGCCTTTGCAGGCCGCGCCGTCCCACTGGCCGCGCCGCATGCCGACACAGTCGAGCGCGCGCTGGCTCAAAGCCTGCAGCGGCAGGTCGAGCGACAGGCGCGCGTTGTGCGGCCCGCCGGTGCGCGCCAGCATGCCGGCGATACTGTTGGCCTGGTCCGCCCGCAAGCCCAGCATGGTGGCCAGGCCCGCTGCCTGCGCAGCAGCACTTGGCGCGCCGTTCCACAATACCGTGCCGTTGCGGTCAGACAGGGTCACCGGCGCGCCGGCCAGCGCGGGCGAGCGCACGGCCTGCGGCACCTGGTGCCAGGCCAGCTTGCCCTGCTCGACCCGCAGGAAGCGGTACTGCTGGTCGATGGGCACGGGCACCGGATCGGCCACGATCACGATTTCACGCGCGCCGGCCAGCGGCTCCAGGCGGATGACCTGCACCATCGCCGCGTCCGGGCAGGCACGCCCGGTGCAGCTGTCTTGACGCGCCAGCACGCGGGCACCTTCGACCCGCCGCAAGCGCCCGGCCAGCATGACGTCGACCTTGCCCGCAGCGGCCAGCTGCAAGTGCGCAGCCCCGTCGACACGCGCCCAGGGCGCCCAGCCTTGCGGCAGGTCGGCAAAGAACTGGGCCGTCGCGGCCGGCGCCGCCGCAGCGCCCAGCCACTCGCCGCTGCCCGGGCGCGTACGCACGGCCAGCAGGCGGCGCTCGCCATTGAACACGGCCACCTGCTGGCGCACGAATTCGCCGTCGGCCATCCAGTACAGGTGCTTGAGCAGCTTTTGGGCAGGCAGGTCGAGCACCACATTGTCCCAGCTCGACAGGTCGACTGCGCGCGCGCCTGCGGGCGCCGCGCGCCACAGCGCGAGGTCGCGCGGGGCCAGTTCGGCCTGGCCGCCGGCGTCCAGGCGCAGCATGGCGCGCTCGATCAATTGCCCAAACAGCGCCTCGTCTTCCAGCACGGGCCCGCCCTGCGCCGGCACTTGCCAGGCGCCCGGCGCCAGCCAGCTCGAAACGGCTGCGCCATGCTCGGGGAAGGCCAGCACCAGCGCCTTCGGTCCGGCCTGGGCGGCGCGCCGGAACAGCTGCACCTGCAGCACGCCCGCTTTCGGACAACTGGCGCTGGCGCGCCGCTGCAGGCGCAGCGCATTGTCCGCGCCCCATATCAGCCAGTTCTCGCGCCCCAGTGTCGCCTTGCCGTCGACGGCCGCGCCGGCGTCGCTGACCCAGCGCACGGGCGCCGAGCGCGCGCTCCACGCCACCTGCAAGGGAGCGCGCAGGTCGCCCTGCACCAGCACGCGCGGCATGGCCGTGTCGTCCGCCGCCGCCAGCGCGACATTGCGCAGCGGTGTCTCGTGGCGCGAGATCGCCTGCGCCACGTCGTCAAAATGGAAACCGATGCGCAGCGGCAGCAGGCGCGTGCTGGCCGGGTCCAGCAGGTGGCTGCACAGGTCCACGTGTATGGGCGGCTCGCCCTGCATGCCGGCCAGGGCAAGCACGCTGCCGCCATGGACCTGCTGCAGCGCCGCGCCGGCCGCCGGCACGTTAAAGACAGCACCGGGCAAGATGCTGGAATATTCGTTTGCTGCATAAATGTTGCCATCGGAATGCACGGAATTGATAGTACTGGCCACCAGCCGGCGCGCATGGAAGGCAATCAGGGTCGCCCCGACCAGCACCAACGCGGCACAGCCAAGCGCCATCAGCGGCGGCGGCCCGTTTCGGCTTTTCTGCAGATTGCGCCTGCGGCGCCGCGTCGTGAACCAATTAGCCATGCCATCCCCCTTGGACTGGCCTAGCCGGGGGCAGGTGAAAAACCGAGTGTCGCCAGCCTGTTTCAGATGTAACAGCGTGAATCAGTGCTCCCGTGTGCGTCGAACGAGGCGATATATTGGCATCGTCCGCATCACCTCACGGAGACACTCATGAAACGCTACCTTGCCATGACCGCCCTTGCGCTTGCCAGCAGCGTCCTCCCATTCCAGCCTGCGCAGGCTGAGACGCGCTTCAGCATGGTGGTCAGCAATGCGCCACCGGCGCCGCGCTTTGAAAGCGTGCCGGCGCCGCGCCACGGCTACGTCTGGGCGCCCGGCTACTGGAGCTGGAACGGCCGCCACCACGTCTGGGCCGCGGGCCACTGGATACCGGAACGCGCCGGTTACCAATACGTGTATTCGGAATGGGTGCCTTCGCAAGGCGGCTGGTCGCTGCGCGAAGGCGGCTGGGAGCCGGTCGTCGACGTCGTGGTCGCACCGCCGGAGCCGCGCTATGAGGCGGTGCCCTACCCGCGCCCTGGCTACGTGTGGGCGCCGGGCTACTGGGAATGGCGCGGCCACCGCCACGAATGGGTGCAAGGCTACTGGATCGCCGAGCGTCCGGGCCACGTCTACGTTCCCAACACCTGGGTGCAGAACCGCGGCCATTGGGAAATGCAGTCGGGCCGCTGGGAGCGCCGCCACGACCGCGACGGCGACGGGGTGCCGAACCGCTACGACCGCCGGCCCAACGACCCATACCGCCATTAAGGCTTGAGGTATTTGTCGAGGAAGGCGAGGATCTTCGCGCTCGATTCGGCCTGGTTCTTCTTTTTCGAAAAGCCATGGCCCTCGTCCGCGAAGACCACGTACTCGACCGGCACGTTGTTCAACTTGACGGCGGCGACGATCTCATCGCTTTCCGGCTTGATCACGCGTGGATCGTTGGCACCCTGGATCACCATCAGCGGCTTGCGGATTTCCCTGGCGTGAAATAGCGGCGAGGTCGCCACGAGGAAGTCCTTGTCCTTGGCCGGATCGCCAATCTCTTCATACAAGGCCCTGCGCTGCGATTCCCAATACGGCGGGATGCTCTCGAGCGTGCGCACCCAGTTGCTGACGCCGAAAATATCGACGCCCACTTTGAACGCTTCCGGTCGGAACGCCATGGCCGACAAGGTCATGTAGCCGCCATAGCTGCCGCCGATGATGCCGATGCGTTCGGCGTCGATGTAACCGAGGCTGGCCAGGAAGGTCTTCGCTTCCACGCAATCCCACAGCGGCTCGCGCCCGTGCTTGCGGTCGTCGGCGCGGTTGAAGGACTTGCCATAGCCCGAACTGCCGCGGTTATTGATCCCCAGGACCGCATAACCATGGTTGACCAGGTACTGGATCTGCGCGCTGTAGCCGCGCGTGGTCTGGCCGCCAGGCCCGCCGTGCACCCACACCAGGGCCGGCGCCTTGTGGCCAGGCGCAGCGCCTTTCGGCTTGTAGTAGATCGATGGAATGATGGTGCCGTCGAACGACTTGAAGCGCACCACTTCCGCTTCCACCAGGTCGTTCGGATCGATGTCCTTCGACAGCGAGTGGGTCAGCTGGCGCGTCTGTTTGGTCTTGAAGTCGTGGACAAACAGGTTGCTCGGCGAACGGTCGCCATTGACGTAGTAGGCCAGCAGGCGCCCGCTGGGCGAAAAGGTGGTCGTGCGCATATCGCCACCGGCCAGCTTGGGCAGGGCTACCGGTTTTTCGTCCGGGCCTTCGTAGGCGCGCACGATGGTGCTGCCGTCCTGGTTGATGCGGCTGATGCGGAAACGCCCATCCTGCGAGAACGAGGTGCCAACCACGTCCCAGTCGGCCTTTTCACGTTCGGCCATCGCGCCGCTCGCCAGGTCGTAGGTGCGCACGCTGAGGAATTCGCCGCCCGCATTCGAGGTCAGGAACAGGCGCTTCGACTGCGGATCGAACGCTTCGGAACTGAAGGTGGCCGGCTCCTTGTGGGCCGTGATGTTTTTCAGCTCGCGCGTCTCGGTGTTATATAAAAAAATGTCGGAGTCCGATGTTGAAATGGTCTTGTCCATCGCGATCCATTTGCCGTCAGGGCTGATGGCCGAGGGCTGCATGCCCGATTCGTTTTTATAGACCAGCGTGCGCTCGAGCGAGAGCGCGTCGTAGCGGTAAAGGTCGAAGAACTTCGGATCGCGCTCGTTGGTCAGCGCATAGAAGGCCTGCCCGTCCGGGCGCCAGCCAAAGAAGATCGCCTTGAGCTTGTCGCCCGGCGTCAGGTCCTTTTCGCTGCCATCCGGATTGCGCACGTACAGGTGGTTGTTCTCGTCGCCGCCCTTGTCGCGCGTGTAGAGGATGCGCTCGTCCGTGCGGAAGAAACCCACCGCATAGGTGCTGTCGGTGGCCGATCTGGTCAGGGCGACGGGCTTGCCGCCGGCAACGGGCATCACATAGGCATTGAAGATGCCGGTCTCATTGCTGGAAAAGAGAATCTGCTTTTCGTCCTTGCTGAACGAGGCATCGCGGATGCTCGTCGTCGCCATGAACTGCTCGATCGTGTAGCGCTTCGGTTCCGCGTTGGCGCCCAACGAGACGGACAGCAAGACGGCGAGGATGGAAAGGCGGGGCAGATGCATGGGACCTCCTGGTAGATGGACCGGGCAAGTGTTGCAAATATTGCCACATATGTCAATCGCCATCCAAAGCGGTTATG
Organism: Pseudomonadota bacterium; assembly: GCA_040390345.1. GTDB lineage: Bacteria > Pseudomonadota > Gammaproteobacteria > Burkholderiales > Burkholderiaceae_D > Telluria_A. Next base: position 83,609 of record JAZJYP010000041.1, read on the forward strand.
CTGCCACCCATGAATGAGATTGTTGACTATGCCTACCACGCCGAACGCGTCGCCGCGCGCCGCATCGCCCGCCGCGACGGCCTTCCCGAGCTGCAGGCGCTGGAAAGCGTGCTTGCCGCGAAGGCCGGTGCGCAAGGCCTGGCCGCCTTGATCGAGGCGCGTCGCCAGGCGCAGGCGGCCCAGGACCGACGCCGTACCGCACGCCTGGCCCGGCAAGCCGAAAGGCGTGAACGGCACCACGCCCGCCATGCCGGCCAGACAAGCGCATGGCGCGCCTGGTTCGACGGATCGGCACGCCCCAATCCGGGCCGTTGCAGTATTGGCGGCGTGCTGGAAGGACCAGACGGCCAGCGCCTGACCATTTCACGCGCCGCAGGTGAAGGCAGCAGCAGCGATGCCGAATACCGCGCCCTGATCGCGGTGCTGGAAGCGGCTGTGGCCAAAGGCGCGCGCGGCTTGACGGTCTACGGTGACAGCCGCGTCGTCATCGACGATATGCAAGGCGCCAACAGCAGCTTGCTGGCCGAACACCGGGTGGTGGCGCTGGCCCTGCTGCGCCAATGCGGCGAGGTAGTCCTGCAGTGGGTCCCGCGCCACAAGAATCCCGAGGCCGACGCCTTGTCGCAAGGACCTAACGGTTGACGGCGTCGTAGCGCGCGAACAGCTCTTTGTAATGGACTACGGTATGGCGCGCCATATGGCGGCGCGCATGGGCGATATCGTCGCGCACCTGCGCCACGCTGTCGCCCTTGCCCTGGCCAATTGCCCACAGGGCGTATTCGATGCGCACTTCGAGGCCAGCGAAGCGGCTTAGCAATGACTGGAACGCTTCTTCGGCCTCGGCGTGGCGACCGGCGGCCGCCAGCGCCTGGGCCAGCAACAAGCCAAGCTGCTCGGACTGGAAGTTCGCCGACTGCGCGCGCAATGCCTGCAGCAAGGCGATCGCCTCATCGGGCTGGGCATTGGCCAGGCGCGCACGGGCGGCGCCGAAGCGAATCTCCATGTCCTGCGCAAACGGACCGCGCAGGCAGGCCTCGTACTGTTCCACCGCCTGGGCCGCATGGCCCGCTTCCATTTGTGCCGCAGCCAGGCGCATCTGGTTTTGCGCCGTCGGCGTCAGGTCGAAGGCCTGCTGGGCTTCGCGCAGTTCGCGGTTCGGGTCCAGGCTCTTCTGCACCGCGGCGCCGGCCTTGCGCAAACCATGCTCCAGGCGCGACGAAGGCAGGAAAACGACGAAGAAGTACACCACGCTGCCCAGCAAAGGGAAGGAGAACAGGATGATGAGCCAATACAGCTCGCGTCCACTGCGCACGGCGTGGATGGCGAAGAAGATGGCGATGATGACGTGAATACCCAGACCAAAAATTGGCATGGCCGCTCCAGGAGTGCTGAAAAGGGCGCAGGATCGCATACACTGTCAACTTTGCGCAAGCGAGGCGAGCATGCATATGCTGGAAAAATGGCAGGGTGAATGCATCGCGCTGGCCAGCGCGGGGAGCGATGGCGACGGCGCGCATGACCTGTCGCACCTGCACCGTGTCTGGCACAACGCGCAGGTGCTGCTGGCGGCCCACGAGGACGCCGATCCGCTCGTCGTCATGGCGGCCTGCTACCTGCACGACCTGGTCAACCTGCCCAAGAACGACCCGCAGCGCCAGACGGCCTCGCAGCAGTCGGCGCGCCTGGCGCGCAAGCACATGGCCGCGCGCGGCTTTCCCGCAGAGCGCCTCTCGAACCTCTATCACGCCATCGAATCGCACAGTTTTTCGGCGGGCGTGAAAGCCGAAACCATCGAGGCGAAAATCGTCCAGGACGCCGACCGCCTCGACGCCCTTGGTGCCGTGGGACTGGCGCGCCTGTTCTACATCGGCGGGCAAATGGCCACCCAGCTGGCCCACCCGACCGACCCGCTGGCCATGAGCCGCGAATTCGACGACCGCCGCTACGCGCTCGACCATATCGTCGTCAAGCTGGCGCGCCTGCCCGGCATGATGCAGACGGCGCTCGGGCGCACGCTGGGCGAGGCGCGGCTGGCCGAATTGACGTCCTTCCGCACCCGCTTTGCCAGCGAATGGACCGGCGCATAAATGGGTTAAGATACAGGCCACACCACCTTTACCTGCACCTGCCCATGACGAGTAACACCACCGCCGCCACGCCCGTCCCAGCGCCTGCTGGCAACCTCAATTTCGTCCTCGTCTGCGTCTTCATCGACATGCTCGGCATCGGCCTGATCGTGCCGGTCCTGCCGCTGCTGGTGGGCGAGTTCGTGCATGCGCGCGACGAGCAGGCGATGTGGTTCGGGATCATGTCGATGGTGTTCGGCCTGATGCAGTTCATCTTCATGCCGATGCTGGGCGCCATCAGCGACCGCGTGGGCCGCCGCCCGGTGCTGCTCTATTCGATGGCCGGCATGTGCATCAACTTCCTCACCACCGCCTGGGCGCCGAACCTCGCCTACCTGTTCATCGGCCGCGTCGTCGGCGGCATGTCGTCGGCCAGCATGTCGGTGGCCTCGGCCTACGCCTCGGACGTGTCGACCCACGAAAACCGCGCCAAGAGCTTCGGCAAGGTGGGCGCGGCATTCGGCCTGGGCTTCATCTGCGGCCCGATGCTCGGCGGCCTGCTTGGCAGCGTCAACCTGCACCTGCCCTTCTATGTCGCGGCCGGCCTGTGCGCCGCCAACTTCATCTACGGCTATGTGGCGGTGCCCGAATCGCTGCCACACAGCGAACGCAAACCGTTCTCGCTGGCGAAGATCAATCCGTTCTCGGCCCTGATCAAGCTGGTGCGGCGCAAGGACATCCGCGGCCTGGTCATCGTGTTTACCCTGATGACGCTGGCCCAGATGATGCTGCAAACGACCTGGGTCCTCTATACGACCTTCCGCTTCAACTGGTCGCCACGTGAAAACGGCATCGCCTTGTTCTGCGTGGGCGTGTCTGCCGCCGTGGTGCAGGCCGGCCTGCTGGCCGTGCTGATGCGCCGCTTCGGCGAAGTACGCCTGTCCTTGCTGGGCCTCGGTTCGGGCGCCATCACCTACCTGCTGTATGGCCTGGCCACGCACGGCTGGATGATGTACGTCTTCATCCTGTGCAACCTGCTCTCGTTCGCCGCCGGACCGGCCCTGCAAGGCATCGTCTCGAAGGCGACGCCAGCCAATGAACAGGGCGAGCTGATGGGCTCCCTGCAATCGATCAGCGCGATCGGCATCATCTTCATGCCGCTGGTCGGCACTGGCATCCTCGGCGCCGTCAGCCACTTGCCGGCAGAGGACTGGCGCATCGGCAGCACCTTCTTCGTCTGCGCGGCCATGCAGGCCGTGGCCATCCTGGTGGCGCGGCGCTACTTCCGGGTCCATCACATGAAGGCCACGCCGTGAACTGGCGCGTGCTCGTGCTTGCCCTGGCGGCCCTGGCCCCGGCGGCCGGCGCGTGCACGCGCCCGTTTGTCATACCCGTCGCGCCCATTGGCCTGTCGGTGACGATCCAGGGCAACGCCATCGGCGGCATTTACCCGGAGGTCCTGCGCAGTATCGGCGAAAAGAGCGGCTGCCAGTTCCAGCTCACGTCCGTGCCGCGCGCGCGCCAGGAAGCGATGTTCGAGGCTGGCAAGGCTGACCTCCTGATGCCGGCCTCGCGCACGCCGCGGCGCGACCAGCATGGCTATTTTGTACCCCTGGTCGGCTCGCGCGCCCTGCTGCTCTCGCTCGGCCCGGAAGCGAGCACCATCACAACGGTCGCCCAGTTGCTGGCGCGGCGCGAATTGCGCGTCGCCGTGGTGCGTGGCTTCGACTATGGCGAGCCCTACCAGGCCCTGCTCGACGAGCTGAAAAAGCAGGGCCGCCTGTATTTTGAAGCGGACCCCGTGGGCGTGGCGCGCCTGCTCAAGGCCAAATACGCCGACCTGACCATCATGGCCCCGATCATCCTGTTTGGCGCCACCCAGGGCGACCAGCGCGTCACCGACATCGCCGACAAGATCCGCGGCGGCGCCCTGGCGGAACTGGAATGGGGCCAGAGCGGCATCTACATCAGCAAGCACTCGGTCACGCCGGAAGACCGCGCCACGCTCGAACAGCTGCTCTCGGAGGCCGTCAAGTCGGGCACCGTGTGGGAAGCCTTCAAGCGCCGCTACCCGGTCAACATCCTCTCCGACAGCGTCCGCCAGCGCTAAGCGCAAACTGCTTGACCCGGTCGCGCTTCGGGCCTAGACTTGATTGAACGTTCAATCAAGTCGCTGCCATGTCACCCACGCGCCAGAATATCGTCCTCGCCGCCATGCACCTGTTCTGGGAAAAAGGCTATGGCTCGACCAGCATTGCCGACGTGCTCAAGGCGGCCGGCGTCAACAGCGGCAGCCTCTACCATTTCTTCCCCGGCAAGCAGGACTTGCTGCTGGCCGTGCTTGAGCTGTACCGCGAAGGCATAGACCCGATGCTGCTGGCCCCGGCGTGGGAAGGCGTGACCGACCCGATCGAACGCATCTTCGCCCTGCTGGCGCGCTACCGCCAGAGCCTGCTGGCCACCGATTGCAGCTATGGCTGCCCGATCGGCAGCCTGGCGCTGGAACTGCACGAACCCGATCCGCCCGTGCGCGCCCTGCTGGCCACCAATTTCGACGGCTGGAGCGCCGCCATCAGCACCTGCCTGGTCGATGCCGGCGCGCGCCTGCCGCCGACGACCAGGCACGCCGAATTGGCCCAGTTCGTCCTCACGACCATGGAAGGCGCCGTCATGCAGGCGCGCACCTATCGCGACATCGGCTACTTCGACGGCTCCGTCGCCCAGCTACGCAACTACTTCAGCTTGTTGGAAACCGCAGTTCAACCGCCGCGCAAAAAAAAGGGAGACAAGCATGCCTGAAATCAACTGGATCGCCGTCGTCGTCGCCGCCATTTCCGCCTTCATGGTGGGCGGCCTGTGGTATTCGCCGGTGTGCTTCGCCAAGGCCTGGATGGCCGAAACTGGCATCACCGGCAAGGAAACGGACCGCAAAAGCCCAACCTTCATCTTCGGCAATGCCTTTGCCCTATCGCTGATTGCGGCCATCGTGTTTGCGATGTTCCTCGGGCCGCATCCGTCGATGCAGCTGGCGCTGGGCGCGGGCTTTGCCGCCGGCCTGGCCTGGGTGGCCTCCAGCCTCGGCATCAACTACCTGTTCGAAGGCAAGACGCTGCGCCTGTTCCTGATCAATGGCGGCTACCACGTCGTGCAATTTACCGTGTATGGCCTGGTGCTGGGCCTGTTCAATTAAGGGGAAGAAAATGAAGATCATTGTCCTGGGCGCGCTGCTGGCCAGCGCCGCCGTCCATGCCGAGCCGCAGGCTGCCTTCAAGCCGATGGCCTTCCTGGCCGGCCATTGCTGGAAGGCCGACATGGCCGTGCCCGGCCAGACCGACGAACACTGTTTCAGCTGGGTCTACGGCGGCCAGGCCCTGCGCGACGTGCACGTCGTGCGCACGCCGGCCAAACCGGACTACGCGGGCGAGACCCTGTACTTCTACGACTCGGCCGCCAAGCAGGTGCAGTACGTGTACGTGGAGAATATGGGTGGCATCAGCCGCGGCACGATGGAAGCCGGCGCGGACGCGCTGCTGTTTCCGGCCACGCAATACGTCGCCGGCGGCCAGGCCATGACCTACCGCGTGCGCTGGACCCCGTCGGGCGACAAGGCCTATGAAGCGTTCAGCGAAATCCAGGCCAGGGAAGGCAAATGGGTGACCCAGTTCAAGGTCATGCTCAAGCGTACCGACTGATCAGGCGCCAAGCCCCGGCGCCTTCGCGCGTGCACGATTGACAGTCACATCACGCGCGCGGAGTATGGGCAAATGGATCGACGTATCGTCAAGCTGGAAGTCAACGCGGACGCCCAGGCAAAAGCACTGGAGGCGCTGGAACATCGCGTTGAACAGGGATTTTCTGAAATGCGCGCGGACATGCGCGCAATGGCGGCTTCCTTGCGCGAAGAAATCCACAAAGTCGATGTGCGCTTGCAGGGCAATATGGCTCATTTGCAGAGGCAAATCCTGGAACGACGCCAAGGCCAAATCGAACTGCGCCGCGAAATGGCTATCCAATTTCGCTGGACTATCGGCATCCAATGCAGCTTCTTCCTCGCCGTCGTGGCCAGGTGGGCCCACGGTGCGGGGCTCGCCTGATTACTTGTAGAACGCTTCGACCTTGCCCTTGAGCTTGATCAGCATCGGGTTGCCTTTGCGATCCAGCGTTTTGCCGGCAGGAACCTTGATCCAGCCTTCGCTGATGCAATATTCCTCGACGTTCTGGCGCTCATTGCCATTCAAGGTGATGCCCACGTCGCGCTGGAACACGGCGGCGTTATGGAAAGGGCTGCGCGGGTCGATCGACAGGCGGTCTGGGAGGGGTGGGAGTGTGGAGGTATCGTTCATGGGCCGAATTATCCGCCAGAATGCCCTTCCCGGCAATTCGCGACCTCAAATAATAAGCTTTTGACAACCACAAGGCGTATATTGGACGGTCGCAGTCCGGCACAACCGTGCCGGCTGTCGATACTTAAACAGGGAGAGTCATAATATGAAAATCGCCGACCTTTTTAAAGTCTTGCTTGCCGCCACCGTGATGGTATTCAGTGCCGCCGCCCACGCCCAAGGTTCCAACTACACGCCCGGAACGGTCTGGAACTTCACCTATGTCCAGGTCGAACCGGGCCAGTTTGAAAACTATCTGGACTTCCTGGCCAGCAATTACAAGAAAACGATGGAGTTTGGCAAACGGGAAGGCAATATCGTCTCCTACCATGTATTCAGTGTGAACAATGCACGCCATGGCGAACCAGACTTGATCCTGGCGGTCGAATCGAAAGACTACCTCAGCAACGCAGACCAGCTGGCCTTCCAGAAGAAAACCGAAGCCTTCCTCGCTACCGACACGCACAAGGCCGACACCGCTAGCGGCGAACGCAAAGTCATGCGCAAGCTCTCGGGTGGCATGGAGCTGCAGGAACTCAAGCTCAAGTAAGCGTCACGCTGGCGGCCGCGAGAATTCCTCGAAAGCCGCCAGCGCACAAGCCAATTGATCCAGCGCAAAAGCGCGCCATCTTCATTCGTGCGCCATTGACAGTGGTCGGCGGCCGGATAAAAATAGAATCATGGATCCCGCCATCATCAAACTTGAAGTGCGCGCCGACGCCCATGAAAAGGCGCTGGAAGTGCTCACAGTGCGCGTGGAAAAAGGCTTCACTGACCTGCGCGCCGAACAAGCTGGCATGCGCTCAGAGCTCAACGCGCATATGCGCTGGATTATTCGGATCCAGTTGACCACAATACTGGCCATGTTCGCCTTTGTCGCGCGGGGCATCGGCCTCGTCTAAGGTATTCCCCCCACCTATTTGGATTCCATGACCCAGGTGCCATCCCAGTCGTCGGGAGGTGGCGTGTCGAGGAAGTGCTCACAGCGTTCGATGTACATGGCGGCCGGTTTGTCGGCTGGATTGAGGGCCAGTACTTCCTCAAACAGCTTTTTGGCCGGCTTGAAGCTGCGGCTGCGGTATTTGGACAGGCCATTGCGGAACAGGCCCATCGCGTCAATCAGGTTCGGATAGCTTTCGTGCGTGTGGAAGTCCAACACTTCGTAGATCGCCACCGGCTTGGTCTTGCCCTTGACGACGACGATGTCCAGTTCACGCATGCGGTAGGTGCCGCGCAAGGCGCGAT
>JAZJYP010000042.1:0-27573 GCA_040390345.1 Pseudomonadota bacterium
TCGGCACCCACTTCTTCAGCCCCGCCAACGTGATGAAGCTGCTCGAAATCGTGCGTGGCAAGCAGACCGGCAAGGACGTGCTGGCCACCACCCTGGCCCTGTCGAAAAAACTGCGCAAGACCGGCGTTGTATCTGGCGTGTGCGATGGCTTCATCGGTAACCGCATGATCGAACAATACAGCCGCCAGGCCGGCTTCCTGCTCGACGAAGGCTGCCTGCCGGAGCAGGTCGACAAGGCGGTCGAGAAGTTCGGCTTTGCCATGGGCCCGTTCCGCATGGGCGACCTGGCCGGCAACGACATCGGCTGGTATATCCGCAAGCGTCGTTATGTCGAGTCGCCCGAGATCACCTATTCGAAATCGGCTGACCTGCTGTGCGAGATGGGCCGTTTCGGCCAAAAGACGGGCGGTGGCTGGTACGACTACAAGGCGGGCGACCGCAAGGCTTATCCGAATGCTGACGTAAACGCGATGATCGTCAAGCACTCGGCCGACCTGGGCATCGAGCGCCGCAAGATCAGCGACCAGGAAATTGTCGAGCGCCTGGTCTACTCGCTGGTCAACGAAGGCGCCCGCATCCTCGAAGAAGGCATCGCCATGCGCGCTTCCGACATCGACATGATCTACCTGACTGGCTACGGCTTCCCGCTGTTCCGCGGCGGTCCGATGTTCTATGCCGACACGGTTGGCCTGTCCAATGTGTTGATGGCGATGGAAAAATACGCGCATGGCCCCCACGCCAGCGCCTGGGCTCCCGCACCGCTGATGGTGAAGTTGGCGGGCGAGGGCAAAGGCTTCAATTAAATGGCGCCCGCCGTGGCGGAGCATTTCGATGTCTTGATTGTCGGTGCCGGCGTGTCCGGTATCGGCATGGCTTGCCACCTGCGCATGAAGTTCCCGGCCCGGCGCGTCGCCATAATCGAACGGCGCCCGGCGTTGGGCGGCACCTGGGACTTGTTCCGCTATCCCGGCGCGCGCTCAGACTCCGACATGTTCAGCTACGGCTATGCGTTCCGCCCGTGGCTGCAGCCGAAAGCCCTGGCCTCGGCCGATTCGATTCGTCGCTACCTGGCCGACACGGCGCGCGAATATGGCGTCGACCGACAGATCCGCTATGGCATCAAGATCGTCCACGCTGCCTGGTCCAGCGCGGCGCAGCGCTGGAGCGTCAGCGCCGTCGACGAAGGCAGTGGCGCAGCGCTCGCCTATACCTGCAATTTCCTCGTTGGCGCGACTGGCTACTTCAATTACGACGAGGGCTACCTGCCCGACTTTCCCGATGCCGCCCGTTTCAAGGGACAGTGCATTCACCCCCAGTTCTGGCCCGGGCAGCTCGATTACACGGGCAAGCGCGTGGTCGTCATTGGCAGCGGTGCGACGGCCGTGACGGTGGTGCCGGCCATGGCGCTTGCGGCTGCGCACGTCGTCATGCTGCAACGGTCGCCCAGTTACATTTTCTCGCTGCCGGGTACGGAGCGCCTGATCGGGCGACTGGAAACCGTGCTGCCGCGGCGCTGGGTGTACGCGCTGGTGCGCAAGCTCAATATCGTGCTGCAGACCGTGACCTATCAGGCGGCACGCCGGTGGCCCAGCTGGATGCGCAAGCGGCTGCTTGCGCAAACGCGCCACGCGTTGGGCGAGGGCACCGATATGCGCCACTTTACGCCGGCCTATCAGCCGTGGGATGAACGCCTGTGCGTGGTGCCGGACGGCGACCTGTTCAAGGCCATCCGCTCCGGCAAGGCATCCGTCGTCACTGATCACATCGAGCGCTTCAGCGAAGACGGCATCGTGCTCGCTTCCGGCACCGAGCTGAAAGCGGACATCATCGTCGCTGCGACCGGCTTGCGCCTGCAAACGCTGGGCGGCATGCGCCTGTCGGTCGATGGCAACGAGGTGCACCCGTCAGCGCTCATGAGCTACAAGGCCGTGATGCTGCAGGATGTGCCGAATATGGCCTTCGTCTTTGGCTACACCAATGCCGCCTGGACGCTGAAGGCCGACCTGGCCAGCGAATATGTCTGCCGCCTGTTTGCGCATATGGAGGCGAAGAAGTTCGGCGCCGTTGTCGCGCGCGCGCCAGCGGGCCAGGCCTGTCCCGGCAACCTGATGGATGCGCTCGGCTCCGGCTACGTGCGCCGCCATCAGCACGACCTGCCGCGACAGGGAAAAAGCGCACCCTGGCAGGTCAAGCACCACTACCGTTCCGACCGCGTCATGCTGACACGCGATGCGATTGAAGACGACGTCCTGCACTTCACACCGGTTGTTGGCATATCCGCCACACAATAAGCATTATGCGCAGCGCGCGCTTTCAACCTGGATTGAATTGTTTTACATTTCAGCGTCCTCCTGCCACCGAACGCTGATCATGAAGTATTTCACCGCCGCCTTGTGCGCTTCGCTGTTTGCCTGCACCCACGCCATGGCGGCCAACGATGAAACGATCGTCTATGGTGACGACATGAGCAAGGCCGGTGAAACGGGCTTTGAAATGTACAGCAAGTGGTCGCGCAGCGCACCCGAGCAAGGTCGACGACAGCTGTTTCACGCGATCGGCGAGATGAGCTACGGCCTGACGGACCAATGGAACCTGGGGCTCAAACTGCCGGTGACGCGCGAGGCTGGACAATGGCATGCCGACGGTGCCTACCTGGAGCTCAAATACCTCGCGCCACATGCGGCCCAGGGCTGGTACTGGGGCGCCGAAATCGAAGGCGGCAGCGTGGGCGCACGCGGCGAGGAACGCGCCGCGGTGCTGGAAGTGGTACCCCTGGTCGGCTGGCACAATGGCGCCTGGCATGCGCTGGCCAACCCCGGATTCGAATATACCAATGAGGGCAGCGAGCGTGGCCTCAGTTTCAGCCCGCGCTTCAAAGTCAGCTACCAGGTCGACCACGCCAATGCCTTCGGCATGGAGTATCACGTCGATGCTGGCCTGCTCAAGGCCATTACGCCGCGCCACGAACGCAATGAAGTCGCTTTTCTGACCTGGGAAGCCAAGTTTGGCGAACAGGCATTCAGTGTGGCCCTGGGACATGGGGCAACGTCGGCGTCCGAACGCTGGGCCTTGCGCCTGACCTTTGCATTGGACGACTGAGGCATTCAGGTTTCGCCGCGCAAGGTCCTTAGCAGGTACTGACGCGCGTCGGCACGCGTCATGTTTTTGCTTTCCAGGTGGGGAATGAGTTTGTCGAACAAGGTGCGCCGGTGGCAGCCCGCTTCCGAGCAATCGCGCCGGTCGGTGAAGAAGTCCATCAGGGTCGATCCGCAGGGGCAATTCCGGTAGACCTCGACGATGGTGGCTTCAGCGTCGTCAATGGCCTGCTTGAGCCCAGTGCGGCCGTCGCGCAAGCCCTTCGTTTCCGTTAGAAACTGGTCCGCCGAATCAAAGCTGCGCCCGCAGCAGGCGCAGCGCTTGGGAAACGCCGCCTCTGCCAGCGCCTTCAAGCCAGCCAGGAATTCCTCATGATCTTGCATGAGCCAAAGTTACGCAACCCTCGACCAAAAGTCAAATCGGGGACAGACCCCAAGGCCTGCCCCCGATTCATTGGCCACGCGCTACTTAGTCTGCGGCGTAGATGTCGTTGTCTTTCGTTTCCTTGACGAACAAGGTGCCGACCACGGCCGTGATCAGGGCCACGATGATCGGGTACCACAGGCCGTAGTAGATGTCGCCCTTGAACGCGACCAGGGCGAACGAGGTCGTTGGCAGCAGGCCGCCAAACCAGCCATTACCGATGTGGTAGGGCAGGGACATCGAGGTGTAGCGGATGCGGGTCGGGAACATCTCGACGAGCATCGCGGCCACCGGGCCGTAGACCATCGTCACGTACAGCACCAGGATGAACAGCAGGCCCACGACCATCGGCTTGTCGATACGGTCAGGATCGGCCTTTGGTGGATAGCCAGCGACCTTGATGCCGGCGCCGACTTCCTTCTTCAGGTCTGCTTCCTTCTTCTTGCTGTCGGCGTCGAAGTTCAGACCATCGGCCGTCATGTTGGCGTTGAAGGAGGTGAATTCCTTGTCGCCGATACGCACCTTGGCGATCGAACCCGAAGGTGCCGCTTCGATCGTGTAGTTCACCGACGACGCGGTCAGGAAACCGGTCGCGATGTCGCAGGACGATGGGAACTTCTTCTGGCCCGTCAGGTTGAACTGGAAGTGGCAGGATTCAGGATCGGCTACGACCACCACTGGCGAATTCTTCAGTGCCGATTCCAGCGCCGGATTGGCGTAGTGGGTGATGGCGCCAAAGATTGGGAAGTAGGTCAGGGCGGCCAACAGGCAGCCACCCATGATGATCATCTTGCGGCCGATTCGGTCCGACAGCGAGCCGAAGAAGATGAAGAACGGCGTGGCCAAAGCGAGCGAGATGGCGATCAGGATGTTGGCCGTGGCACCGTCGACCTTCAGCGTTTGCGTCAGGAAGAACAGGGCATAGAACTGGCCTGTGTACCACACCACGGCCTGGCCCATCGTCAAGCCCACCAGCGCGAGGACGACGATCTTGGCGTTTTTGGCCTTGAGGAAGGACTCGGTCAGCGGGGCTTTCGAGGTCTTGCCTTCCGCCTTCATCTTGGCGAAGGCTGGCGACTCGTTCATCGACAGGCGAATCCACACCGAGACACCGAGCAGCAGCACGGAGACCAGGAAGGGCACGCGCCAGCCCCAGGCCGCAAACTCGGGCTCACCCAGTGCGGTACGGGTGCCGAGGATGACCAGCAGGGACAGGAACAGGCCTAGCGTTGCCGTGGTCTGGATCCAGGAGGTGAAGAAGCCGCGCCGGCCTTCCGGGGCGTGTTCGGCCACATAGGTCGCCGCACCGCCGTATTCACCGCCCAGGGCCAGGCCCTGCAAGATGCGCAGCGAGACCAGGATGATCGGCGCCGCGATGCCTATCGCCGCATAACTCGGTAGCAAGCCGACGACGAAGGTGGACGAGCCCATGATCAGGATCGTGACGAGGAAGGTATATTTACGGCCGATCATGTCGCCGAGGCGGCCAAACACCAGCGCGCCGAATGGACGCACGATGAAGCCGGCCGCGAAGGCGAGCAGGGCGAAAATGAAGGTGGTGGTGGGGTCGCCAACGAAGAACTGCTTGGCGATGATCGGCGCGAGCGAGCCGTACAGGTAGAAATCGTACCATTCGAAAACAGTACCGAGGGACGAGGCAAAGATAACCTTGCGTTCCTCTTTAGTCAGCCCGCCCGAAGTGGGCTGGCCAGTGCGCATGCCTGCGGCTGCGCCGGGTGAATTTGCCATGTCTGTCTCCGTCTATAGTGTGCGTCATCGGAATTAGCCGATTGAGTCTTCAGCTGTGACGGAGTGTGGATGATTAAACTTACTGCATGCTTGCTCCAAACTTACGCAAAACTTACAAGTGCTTGGCCGCTTCGCGCACAGTCAGCCCCGAAAAACGCCCCGTCTCGGCAGCCAGGAAGTGGCGTACGCCTTCGGGATCGTGGCGCGCATAGTCGCGCAGGGCCCAGCCGATGGCCTTGCGGATGAAGAAATCCGGTTCTGGCGCCAGCTGGCGCGCGTAAGCAAACAGGCGCGCCTGGTCGGTGTCGCCGCGCCAGCCGTTCTGGTGCAGCATGGCCACGCGGCGTGTCCACAGGTCGCTCGAGAGCAGCGCAGCGTCCATGCGCGCCTGGCCTTCGGTCCGTTCGCGCCGCACGATGTCGCCAATCACGCTGGCCAAACCGTCGACGCTGTCCCACCAGGACTGTTCGCGCACCAGGCCAAGCAGGGCGTCGAGGTCGGCCAGGGACAGCTGCTTCCAGTGGCGCGCCAGCAGGTCGAGGGCGCAGTACTGGTATTCGCGGCGCGGCATGCGCCACAGCTGGCCAGCTGCGTCGAGCAATTGCGCACTGGCGATGCCCTTCAAGCTGCGCAGCAATGGTGTGATGGCCGCGCGCCGCGCCGGCGTGCCAATGCCGAGGAATTCGAAGCGGTTCTTCATGTAAGCGCGCATCGGCGCGGCCCGCGCCGGGTCGGCCAGGGGCTCGAGCAGGGCGACGAGTTTGTCCGGGATAGCCATGCCCGCATCATACGGAAAATTTTGCGAACGACCGTACTAAAATATGCTATTCTCAATCCACTAACCAACTGAGGAGACAGTAATGATCGACGCCGTCATCGTATCGACAGCCCGCACCGCTTTGGCCAAATCCTGGAAAGGCGCGTTCAACATGACCCATGGCGCCACCCTGGGCGGCCACGCCCTGCAGGCGGCCATCAGCCGCGCCAGCATCGAGGCCGGCGAGGTCGAAGACGTCATCATGGGCTGCGCCAATCCGGAAGGCGCCACCGGCGCCAATATCGCGCGCCAGATCGCGCTGCGCGGCGGCTGCCCCGTCACCACGGCCGGCATGACGATCAACCGTTTCTGCTCCTCCGGCCTGCAGACCATCGCCACCGCGTCGCAGCGCATCATCGCCGGCGAAGGCGAGATTTACGCCGCCGGCGGCGTCGAATCGATCTCCTGCGTGCAGCAGGAAATGAACACCCACATGCTGGCCGACCCGTGGCTGCAGCAGCACAAGCCGGAACTGTACTGGCCCATGCTGCAGACGGCCGAAACCGTGGCCAAGCGCTACAACATCGGCAAGGACCGCCAGGACGAATATGGCGTGCAGAGCCAGCAGCGCGCCGCGGCGGCCCAGGCAGCCGGCCTGTTCGCCGCCGAAATTGCGCCGATGACGGTGACCATGGGCGTGGCCGACAAGGAGTCCGGCATGCTGCTCACGCGTGAAGTGACGATCTCCCAGGACGAAGGCATCCGTGCCGACACCACGCTCGAAGGCGTGTCCAAGATCCGCACGGCGGTGCCGGGCGGCGTCGTCAGCGCCGGCAATGCCAGCCAGTTTTCCGACGGCGCCTCGGTGGCTATCGTCATGAGCAGCAAGCTGGCGCAAGCGAAGGGCCTGGCGCCGCTGGGCGTGTTCCGCGGTTTCGCCGTGGCCGGCTGCGAGCCCGATGAAATGGGCATCGGCCCCGTGTTCGCGATTCCCAAGCTGCTGCACAAGGCCGGCCTGTCGATCGCCGACATCGGCCTGTGGGAACTGAACGAAGCCTTTGCCGTGCAGGTGCTGTACTGCGCCGACCGCCTCGGCATTCCGATGGATCGCCTCAACGTCAATGGCGGCGCCATCGCCGTGGGCCATCCTTACGGCGTGTCCGGTGCCCGCCTGGTTGGCCATGCGCTGATCGAAGGCAAGCGCCGCGGCGTCAAGTATGTGGTCGTCACGATGTGCATCGGTGGCGGCCAGGGTGCGGCGGGCCTGTTCGAAGTGCTCTGAAATGGCGTCGAAAATCCTGTCGCGGCGCGACATCGAATTCCTGCTGTATGAATGGCTGGATGTCGAGTCGCTGACGCAGCGCGAGCGCTACGCGGACCACGGCCGCGAGACCTTCAACGCCGCCATCGACACGGCCGAACAGATCGCCACCGAGCTGTTCGCGCCGCACAACAAGAAGAGCGACGAGCACGAACCGCACTTCGACGGCGACAAGGTCACCATCATCCCCGAAGTGAAAACGGCGCTCGACGCCTTTTCGAAAGCCGGCCTGATGGCGGCCGGACAGGACTACGCCTTCGACGGCATGCAGCTGCCTTGCGTGGTGGAGAAGGCGCTGTCGGCCTACTTCACGGCCGCGAACATGGCCACGTCCAGCTACCTGTTCCTCACGATGGGGAACGCGAACACGCTCGTCAAGACCGGCACGCCGCGCCAGGTGGAGCGCTTCGTGCGGCCCATGCTGGCCGGGCGCTTCTTCGGCACCATGTGCCTGTCCGAGCCGCATGCCGGCTCGAGCCTCTCGGACATCAGCAGCCGCGCCGAGCCCGACCCGGTCGACGGCCCGGAAGGCGAGCGCCAGTACCGTATCAGCGGCAACAAGATGTGGATTTCGGCCGGCGAACACGAGCTGTCCGAGAACATCGTCCACCTCGTGCTGGCCAAGATTCCCGGCCCCGACGGTAAACTGATCCCCGGCGTGAAAGGCATCTCGCTGTTCATCGTGCCGAAATATCTGGTCAACGAAGACGGCAGCATCGGCGCGCGCAATGACGTCGTGCTGGCGGGCCTGAACCACAAGATGGGCAACCGCGGCACCACCAATTGCCTGCTCAATTTTGGCGAGGGCAAGTTCAAGCCCGATGGCAAAGCCGGTGCGATCGGCTACCTCGTGGGCCAGCCCCGCCAAGGCCTGGCCAATATGTTCCACATGATGAACGAGGCGCGCATTGGCGTGGGCATGTGCGCCACCGTGGTCGGGATGACGGGCTACCTGCATGCGCTCGACTACGCGCGCAACCGCCCGCAAGGCCGCCACCCGGCTGAAAAAGATCCGGTCAAGCCGCAGTTGCCGATCATCGAACACACCGACGTGCGGCGCATGCTGTTGGCCCAGAAGGCGTATTGCGAAGGCTCGATGGGCCTGGTCATGTACTGTTCGCGCCTGGTCGACGAACAGCGCACCGCGATCACGCCGGAAGCGCGCGCCAAGGCCGGCCAGCTGCTCGACTTCCTTACCCCGATCACCAAGTCCTGGCCCTCGCAGTGGTGCCTGGAAGCGAACAGCCTGGCCATTCAGGTCCACGGTGGCTACGGCTACACGCGCGAATACAATGTCGAACAGTTCTACCGCGAGAACCGCCTCAACGCCATCCACGAAGGCACGCACGGCATCCACGGGCTTGACCTGCTGGGCCGCAAAGCCTCGTTGCAGGAGGGCGCACTGCTCAAGGCCATCGTCGGCGAAGTGATGGCCACCGTGGCCAGGGCCGATGCCCTGCGCGCCTACGCCGACCAGTTGGCCGCCACCTGGCAGCGCATCGCCAAGGTGACGCAGGCGCTGTACGCTGTGGGCGACATGAACAAGACCTTGGCCAATGCCAGCGTCTACCTCGAAGCCGTCGGCCATGCCGTCATCGCCTGGATGTGGCTGGAACAGGCGCTCGTCGCGCATGGCAAGGATGGGGATTTTTACAAGGGCAAGCTGCAAGCCTGCCGCTACTTCTTCCACTGGGAACTGCCCAAGGTGCAGCAGCAGCTCGACCTGCTCGCCTCGATCGACACCACCACGCTCGACATGCAGGACGCGTGGTTTTAAGGACACCAAATGATCAAACACATCGTCATGTGGAAGTTGAAGGACTTTGCCGAAGGCGCCGACCGCGCCACCAATGCGGCACTGATGAAAACCAAGCTCGATGCCTGTGCCAACCTGGTGCCCGGCATCCTGAAATTTGAAGTCGCGCTGGCCCAAGCCGGGCTCGAAGCGACGTATGACGTGGTCTTGTATTCGGTCTTTGCCGACAAGGCCGCGCTGGACGCCTACCAGGACCATCCAGGCCATGTCGCTGTCAAACCCTTCATTGGCGCCGTGCGTGAAGCGCGCCAGTGCATGGACTACGAAACTTGACTAATCAAGGACTTTTTATGCGCACTACCCAAGAATTGTTTTCGCTGGCCGGCAAAACGGCCCTCATCACCGGCGGCTCGCGCGGCCTGGGCCTGCAAATGGCCGAAGCGCTGGGCGAGCAGGGCGCCAAACTGGTCATCTCCGCGCGCAAGCAGTCGGAACTCGATGAAGCCGTCGCCCACCTGAAGGAGCGCGGCATTGAAGCGTCGGCCATCGCGGCCGACCTGTCGCAGGACGCGCATATCGCACCGCTGGTGGACGAAGCGCTGAAGCGCCTCGGCCACATCGATATCCTGATCAACAACGCCGGCGCCAGCTGGGGCGCCCCGGCCGAAGACTATCCCGTCGAAGCCTGGGACAAGGTGATGAACCTGAACGTGCGCAGCATCTTCCTGGTGTCGCAGGCGGTGGGCAAGCTGTCGATGATCCCCCGCAAATACGGCCGCATCATCAATATCTCCTCGATCGCCGGCCTGGCCGGCAACCCGGCCGGCACCATCCAGACGCTGGCCTACAACACCTCGAAGGCGGCCGTGATCAACTTCACGCGCACGCTGGCCGGCGAGTGGGGCCGCTTCGGCATCACCGTCAACTCGATCGCGCCGGGCTTCTTCCCGTCCAAGATGACGAAGGGCGTGCTGGCCTCCATCGGCGAAGAGAAGCTGGCGCAGGGCGCGCCGCTGGGCCGTATTGGCGACGACGAAGACCTCAAAGGCGCGACCTTGCTGTTCGCCTCCGACGCGGGCAAGCACATCACCGGCCAGACCCTGGCCGTCGATGGCGGCGTGTCGGCGGTGGGCGGATGATGCAGTACCAGCGCATTGTGCTGGCTGCGCGCCCGCGCGGCCAGGTGCGGCCCGAGGACTTCCGCCTCGAAACGGCGCAACTGCCGGCGCTGCAGGACGGCCAGGTCCTGGTGCGCAACCATTACCTGTCGCTCGACCCGTATATGCGCGGCCGCATGAGCGAGGCGAAGAGCTATGCCGCCTCGCAGGTGCTGGACGAAACGATGATCGGCGGTACCGCCGGCATCGTGGAGGATTCGCGCCACCCCGGCTATGCGGCCGGCGACGCCGTCGTCGGTGCGCTGGGCTGGGCCGAGATGGGCGTGGCTGACGGTGCCATGCTGCGCAAGGTCGACACGGCGCACATTCCCCTGCAAGCCTACCTGGGCGTGGTCGGCATGCCCGGCATGACCGCCTGGTACGGGATCAACCACATCATGCTGCCCAAACCTGGCGAAACGGTGGTCGTCTCGGCCGCCAGCGGCGCCGTTGGCAGTGCGGTGGGCCAGTTGGCGAAACTGCGCGGCTGCCGCGCGGTGGGCATCGCCGGCGGTGCGGAAAAGTGCGCTTACGTTGTCGATGAACTGGGCTTCGATGCCTGTGTCGACTACAAGGCCGGCAAGCTGGCCGCCGACCTGGCTGCCGCCACGCCCGATGGCGTCGACGCCTTGTTTGAAAACGTCGGCGGCGAAGTCTTCGACACGACGCTCGCGCGCATGAACGCCTTCGGGCGGATCGCCCTGTGCGGCCTGATCGCCGGCTACAGCGGTGCCGAAATGCCGATCAAGAACCTGCGCTCGATGCTGATCAACCGCCTCACGCTGCGCGGCTTCATCGTCACCGAGCACCTGGACCTGTGGCCGCAAGGCCTGGCCGAGATGGGCGCGCTGGTTGCCGGCGGGCGCATCAAATACCGCGAATCCGTCGCGCCCAATCTGGCCGCCGCACCGGACGCATTCATTGGCCTGCTCGCGGGCCGCAATTTCGGCAAACAATTGGTGAAACTGATCGGATGAAAACCTTCCAAGACAAAGTCGCCGTCATCACCGGCGGCGCCAGTGGCCTGGGCCGTGAATTCGCCAACCAGGCTGCGCAGCTGGGCATGAAGCTGGTGCTGGCTGACGTGCAGCAGGATGCACTGAACCTGGCCAAGGCCGAACTGGAAAGTCAGGGCGCACAAGTGCTGGCCATGCTGTGCGATGTGCGCCACGGCGAGCAAGTGCAGGCCCTGGCCGATGCGGCGATGGCGCGCTACGGCGCCGTGCACCTTGTATTCAACAATGCCGGCGTCGGGTCCGGAGGGCTGATCTGGGAAAACACGGAAGCGGATTGGCAGTGGGTGCTGGGCGTGAACCTGTGGGGCGTGATCCACGGCGTGCGCATCTTCACGCAATTAATGCTCAAGCTGGCCAAGGACGATCCAGCTTTCGACGGCCACATCGTCAATACCGCTTCGATGGCTGGCTTGCTCAATGCGCCGACGATGGGTGTGTATAACGTCTCCAAGCATGCCGTCGTGTCGCTGTCGGAAACGCTGTACCACGATTTGCAGCTGGTCGATGCACGCATCGGCGCTTCGGTACTATGCCCGTATTTCGTCCCGACCGGGATCAACCAGTCGCACCGAAACCGTCCGGCCGACGTCAAGATGACAGCCGGCCCGACGGCGAGCCAACTGGCCGCGCAGGCGATGTCGACCAAGGCCGTGGAATCGGGCAAAGTCTCCGCCGCGCAAGTGGCCGAGCTGACCTTCAAGGCCATTGCCGACGGGCAGTTCTACATCTATTCGCACCCGGACGCGCTGGCCGGCGTCGGCGTGCGCATGGACGATATCGTGCACCAGCGCAATCCAAGCGATCCCTACGCCGCCACGCCGCACGTGCGCGAAGCCCTGAAAGCGAAGATGGGCGGAGTTCATTTAGGAAAAGCGACTTGATGGCGCAAGCGAAACCGGGGTCAGAGTAATTTGTCGCAAGAAGCCGCGACAAAAAAACTCTGACCCCGGTTTCGCTGATGTCCAGGAATTCCATCATTGTCGGGCTTACTGGATCACGCGCTCGTTGAGGATGGCGGGCGCGTTGGCGTACATCGTCACCACGGTTGAGGTGCGGGTGCCGTAACCAGGCGTCTCGATGCACACGGCCGAGAGCACCCGTTCCTGTTCCAGCGTCACGCCGGTATCGGGCAGGCGCATGTCGGGGGCGCGCGTGGTATCGGCCAGCATTTCGAAGTAGGCATCTTCAGGCGCGCCCTGGCACAGCAGGCTGGCAAACTGGGCCTTGGTACGCACGACTTTCGGCCACGGTGCATCGAGCAGGCCGTTGGACAGGCCGTAGATGCCCGGTGCCAGTTCCTTGCCGTTGCGCTCGTCACCGGTGCCGCGATTCGAATACCAGAACAGTTTGTCCTTGTCGCCGATGACGAGGTTGAAGCCGTTATAGACATCTTCCCGCGCGGCGATGGCGGCGATGTATTCCTGCGCCGTCCAGTTGCCGGTCAGGTAATCGGCCACCAGCGCCCCGCGCGAAGGCGCATCTTCGCGCCGTTCCGATGGCGCCCGCACATTGGTGATGGCAGCGAATCGGGGCCCATCCTGGTTCACGCCCATCCAGGTGCCGCCGGCCTGCAGGTCGCGCCCGCCGATGATGTGCGGATGGTCGGGCCAGGCGCCGGCCGGGCTGGCCGGGCGGTCGTAGAATTCATCGCGGTTGGCGCAGGCGATCAGGGGAACGCCGGGTACCACTTGCCAGGCAAAGACGATCAGGCACATGGGCTGAAATCCATAAAAATTTCCGTATGGCGCTTGCCGTCGATCAGGGCTGCAATCGCGGCTTCGCTCTCTGCGGCTTGCAAGACGGCGGCAAAGCCATCCCCGCTTGCCGGGTATATTTCCATCCAGGTTTGCTGGCCATCTTGCGCTTCCGGGCGGCGCTTGAGCGTGCCCTTGACGCCATGGCTGGCAGCCAGTCTTGCTTGCATGGCCAGCACGCGGCCGGCCAGTTCCTCCACGTGCACTTCGTTCACGCGGTAATAGATATACAGGTCCACCATGGCCGCGCCTACAGTTCCAGCGCGTCGAGGGCGTAGGGCATCGGCCGGAACACCACGGCTGCGCCTGTGGCCGAGCCCAGGCGCACTTCGCCTTCGCCGAGCGCGGCCAGTTTCATTTCCACCAGCGCATCGACGCCACCCTGGCCGTTTTGCGCGGCATTGACGATCATGCCGCAGGGCTGGTCGGGATCGGTGACGGCAAAGACTTCATCGCCGGCGCGCGCATCGTCGTCGGCAATCGAGGCGAGCGCGGTGCGGCGCTTCAGCTTGCCGAGATACTGGCTGCGGGCGACGATTTCCTGGCCCGGGTAGCAGCCTTTCTTGAAGTTGACGCCGCCCAGCAGCTCAAAGTTGACCATTTGCGGTACGAACTGTTCCTGCGTTTTGAGCGTAATTTGCGGCACGCCGGCATGGATGGCGGAACGGTTCCACGCTTCGACATTGCCCACATCGAGCCTGGCGGTGAGGGCGGGCCAGGCGGCGATGACGGCATCAAACGAACCAATCCACTGGTAGCGCGGGGCACCAAACGCGTCGGCCAGGCGGATCAAGGCGCCATTGGCATGGTCGATGCGGCTATACGGCGCGGCGGGCAGGGCGCCAAACAGCTCTTGCAAAACGGCGGGTGCAGCGTTGCCGCCGAGGCCCAGCATGGCCACGGCCGGGGTCGCATCGGCCAGCTTGGCCTTGGCGCGCAGCACGAACATGGTGAGGCGCTTTTGCAGCGCAGCTTGCAATTCGAGCGGCAACTGGAGGAAGATGGACTCGCTGGTGCGCCACATCAGGAAGGTCGCTTGCAGGCGGCCCTTGGGCGAGCAGTAGCCCGCCAGGCGCGCTTCGGCCAGGCCCAGATGTTCGACGTCGTTGGTCAATTGATTGTGCAGGAAACTGGCAGCGTCCTCGCCCGAGACGGCGATCAGGCCCAGGTCGGTCAGGGGCGCGACGAAACCACCGGCCAGGCTGGCGTCGCCAAGCAGGGCGCCGGCGGCTTGTGTGGAGAGAAAATCATTCCAGGTGTTCATAAAATCCAGTGGTTTCCCGTTGAAAGCTATATCATTACGGGCTCATTATAGGGTTGTCGCGAATTTCGCGCCGGGAGCGGCGTAAAACCAATCGAAGAAGTATGGCCTTGATCAAAAAAATACTGGCAACTGGCATCATCGTTTCCCTCCTCGGCGGCACCGGATTCGCTTATTGGGCCAGCCAGCCGATTATCACCGAAGAACCCGCCATCGAATTTTCCGTGGCGGCGGGCAGCAATGTCGGCTCGGCGGCGCAGCAGATTGCCGGGGCAGGCGTGCCGGTCAATCCCTTCCTGTTCTCGATGCTGGCGCGGGTCAGCCAAAAAAGTGCGCGCATCAAGGCCGGTTCCTACGAGCTCAAGCCCGGCACCACGCCGCTGCGCCTGATCGACCAGCTAGTGCGCGGCGAATTCGCCCAGGAATCGCTCACCATTATCGAAGGCTGGACCTTCAGGCAGATGCGCCAGGCGGTGGCCGCCAATCCCGGGCTCAAACATGACACGTCCAACCTGACCGACCGCGACCTGATGGCCCGGATTTCGACCGAATTCGCAGCGCCCGAAGGCCTGTTCTTCCCCGACACCTATCTGTTCGCCAAAGGATCGAGCGACCTGCAGATCTACAAGCAAGCCCATGTGATGCTGCTCTCGCGACTGGGCGCCGCCTGGGACAAGCGCGACCAGAGCCTGCCCTACAAGACACCCTACCAGGCCCTGGTGATGGCCTCGATCGTGGAAAAGGAAACGGGCCAGAAGTCCGAGCGCGGTATGATTGCCGGGGTGTTCGTCAACCGCCTCAAGCTGGGCATGATGCTGCAGACCGACCCCACCGTGATCTACGGCATGGGTGATCGCTACGACGGCAAGATCCACAAAAAGGACCTGGAAACGGACACCCCTTACAATACCTACACGCGCAGTGGCTTGCCGCCCACGCCGATCGCCTTGCCGGGCGTACAGTCGCTGGCGGCGGCGCTGGGCCCGGCCAAGACCGACGCCCTGTACTTTGTCTCGCGCGGCGACGGCACCAGCAAGTTTTCGGGCAACCTGGCCGAGCATAACCGCGCCGTGAACCAATACCAACGTTAATCATCCATGTCCAAGTTCATCAGTTTTGAAGGCATCGACGGCGCCGGCAAGTCGACCCATATGGGTTTTGTGGCCGACTTCCTGGCCGCGCGCGGCAAGACCGTCGTGTCGACCCGCGAGCCGGGCGGCACGCCCTTGGGCGAAAAGTTGCGCGAGCTGGTCTTGCACGAGAAGATGCACCTCGAAACCGAAGCCCTGCTGATGTTTGCCAGCCGCCGCGAGCACATCGCCCAGGTCATTGCCCCGGCGCTGGCGCGTGGCGAGTGGGTCATCTCCGACCGCTTTACCGACGCCAGCTTCGCCTACCAGGGTGGCGGGCGCGGCATGCCGCGTGTGAAGATGGAGGCGCTGGAACAGTGGGTGCACCCGGACTTGCAACCGGACCTGACGCTGTTGTTCGATGTACCGCTTGAAGTGGCCCGCGCGCGCCTGGACGCGACCCGCACGCTCGACAAGTTCGAGCAGGAGCAGGCCGACTTCTTCACAAATACCCGCAACGAGTACCTGCGCCGCGCGGCGCAATTCCCGGCCCGCATCAAGGTCATCGACTCGACGCAGAGCATCGAGGCCATCCGGGAAGAACTCGCTGGAATACTTGAGAACTTACTTTAATTGTTTCCATAAGCCTTTGTTTTAATTCATAATAACAAGCATGAGCACCTCCATCTACCCGTGGCAGCATTCCGCCTGGCAGCAATTGCAGCAGCTGCGCGCGCGCATGCCGCACGCCATCCTGTTCCATGGCGCGGCGGGGACGGGCAAGTCCGGCTTCATCGAGGCCTTCGCCCAGGCGTTGCTGTGCGAAAACGTGCAAGCGGACGGCCATGCCTGTGGCACCTGTGTCTCCTGCGGCTGGTTTGACCAGGGCAACCACCCCGACTACCGCCGCGTGCGCCCCGAAGCGCTGGAAGACGAGCCAAGCGGGGAAGGGGAGGAGGGCGAGGGCGAGAAGAAGTCCAAATCCGCCAAGGCCCCGTCCAAGGAAATCAAGATCGAGCAAATCCGCAACCTGGCCGATTTCATGAATATTTCAACCCACCGCCAAGGCTTGCGCGTGGTGGTGCTGTATCCGGCCGAAGCGCTCAACACGCCCGCTTCGAACGCCCTGCTGAAAACGCTGGAAGAACCGCCACCGGGCACCGTCTTCCTGCTCGCCTCGAACAGCCTGGACCGGCTGTTGCCGACCATCCTCTCGCGCTGCCGCAAGTTCGGCCTGCCCCAGCCCGACCACGCCGCCGCGCTGGCCTGGCTCAAGGAACAGGGCCTCAACGACGCCGACAGCTGGCTGCGCGAGCAAGGCGGCGCGCCGCTGCTGGCCCTCGAGCAAGGCAGCAATGGCGACCGCGAAGACCTCGAAGCCCTGCTGCACGTGCTGGCCCATCCGAATATCGAAGCGGCGCTCAAGGCGGCCGACAAATTGAGCAAGGCGCCGCTCGCTTCCTTGGTTTCTTGGCAACAGCGCTGGCTCTACGATGTGTTTGCGTTGAAGCTGTCGGGCAGCGTGCGCTATTATCCGCGCTACCAAAAGGAACTTGCAGCGCTGGCCGCCAAAGTGCACACTGCAAACTTGATGCGTGCGATCAAGTCGGCGAATGAGCGCCGCGCGGTGGCCGACCACCCTTTGTCGCCTAAACTGTTTGTTGAAGAAATGCTGCTCGATTACGCAGCCTGCTGTGCTTGAAAGGATTTGAATGACCGGCAACCCTACTGACCCGAGCGCCCCGCAGATCCCGCGGCCATCGGTGCTGTCGCTTGCCATCAAGGAAAAAGCAGCGCTGTACGCGGCCTATATGCCTTTCCTCAAGAA
Source organism: Pseudomonadota bacterium (assembly GCA_040390345.1). Taxonomy (GTDB): domain Bacteria; phylum Pseudomonadota; class Gammaproteobacteria; order Burkholderiales; family Burkholderiaceae_D; genus Telluria_A. Next base: position 17,189 of record JAZJYP010000042.1, read on the forward strand.
TGGCGGCATGTTCGTGCCGACCGCCAAACCCTACAAGATCGGCGATGAGATCTACCTGATCCTGGCGCTGATGGAAGACCAGAACAAATACCCGATTGCAGGCAAGGTCGCCTGGATCACGCCTGCTGGCGCCAATAACAACAAGGCGCAAGGCATCGGCGTGCATTTCCCCGACGACGAAACGGGACAGCGCGCCAAGCTTCGCATTGAAGAAATCCTCGGCGCCGCATTGCGTTCCTCGCGCGCCACCCATACCCTGTAAATGCCATGTCTTACGTCCATCGCATCGCCACGCCTGCGGATTTGCCCGCCATTGTCGAGATCTACAATTCCACCGTCGCCTCGCGCGAAGTAACAGCCGACACCGAGCCGGTCACGGTGGCTTCGCGCCAGGCCTGGTTCGACGAACATACTGCCGACCGCCGCCCGCTGTGGGTGATCCACGCCGAAGGCAGTGATGCCGTCGTCGGCTGGCTGTCGTATTCGAATTTTTACGGGCGCCCGGCGTATTCCGGTACGGCTGAACTGTCGATCTACATCGCCGAAGCCTGGCGCGGCAAGGGCATTGGCCGCTACTGCCTGCAAGAAGCGATCGACTTCGCCCCGCAAGTGCAGGTGCACACGCTGCTCGGCTTCATTTTCGGCCACAACCAGCCCAGCCTGGCCCTGTTCGAAAAGTTCGGCTTCGCGACCTGGGCCAATCTTCCACGGGTGGCAAATCTCGACGGCATTGAGCGCGACCTGATCATCCTCGGCAAACGTGTCGCCTGACGCGTACAATCGCGCCTATGTACATCGATTCCCATTGCCACATCAATTTCCCCGAACTGGCCGCGCGCATGCCCGAGATTCTGGCCAAGATGGCCCAGAACAAGGTCACCCATGCGCTGTGCGTCTCGGTCGACTTGCCGCACTTTCCGCAAGTGCTCGCGCTGGCCGAGCAATATCCGCACATTTATGCCTCCGTTGGCGTGCACCCGGACTACGAAGACACACCCGAGCCGAGCGTTGAACAACTGGTCGAGCTGTCCCAGCACCCAAAAATCATCGCCATCGGCGAGACCGGCCTCGATTATTACCGCCTCGAAGGCGACCTGGAATGGCAGCGCGAGCGTTTTCGCACGCATATCCGCGCCTCCCGCCTGACCCGCAAGCCGCTGATCATCCACACCCGCGCGGCCAGCGAAGACACGATCCGCATCATGCAGGAAGAGGGCGCCGGCACCGGCGACGGTGGCGTGGCCGGCGTCATGCACTGCTTTACCGAATCGCTGGAAGTGGCCCAGGCCGCGCTGGCGATGGGCTTTTACATTTCCTTCTCCGGCATCGTGACGTTCAAGAGTGCGAAGGACTTGCAGGCCGTGGCGCGCGCCGTGCCGCTTGACCGCATTCTGATCGAGACCGATTCGCCCTACCTGGCACCGGTTCCGCACCGCGGCAAGATGAATGAACCCGGTTTTGTGTGCCACGTGGCCGAATTCATCGCGACCTTGAAAGACGTGCCACTGGCTCAGGTGGCGCAACAGACGACGGACAATTTCTTCAATTTATTCAATGTGGTACGGGGCTAAGTTCATGTTAATTCGCGTTTTGATGCTGGCGAGTCTGCTCGGCTTGGCCGGAGTGGCTTCCGCCGACTCGAAAGGCGACTTTTTGCTTGCCGTGCAACTGGACGACGTGGGCACGGTGAGCAAGCTGCTGCCCTCGCTGGGCCCGAACCTGACGGAACCGAACCGCGGCGAAACGGGCCTGATCCTGGCCCTGCGCGAAGATGCGATGCGTGTCTTTAACGTCCTGCTGGCCGACCCGCGCGTGCAGCTCGAGCAGGGCGCCGACAATACCAATACGGCCCTGATGATGGCCGCCTTCAAGCGCAACAGGGCGGCCGTGGAAGCTCTGCTGGCCAAGGGCGCCGCCGTCAATCGCCCCGGCTGGAATGCCTTGCACTACGCCGCCGTCGGTGGCGACCCCGACATCGTGATCATGCTGCTGGCGCGCAAAGCCGCCATCGACGCCACCGCGCCGGCCCGCATGACGGCGCTGATGCTGGCCGCGCGCGAAGGGCAGGAAGAGGCCGTCGCCGTCCTGCTTAAAGCCGGTGCCAACCCCGCATTGAAGAACGGCGAAGGCTTCACGGCCTACGATATCGCCGTCAAGGCCGACAAGCCACACATCGTGGCCCTGCTGCCCAAACCTTGAACTGAGGCATAAAACCGGGGCACCTCGCGGCTTTGCTGTGGAGACATTCTTACGATAATGGACAGGTCGTCAGGAAAAGTCACCACAAGGAACCCCTATGTTGAACGAACGCGAGATCGAGAGCTGCTACCTGGGGCAGTTCATCCCAGTTCACTACCACCACAATATGTTGATGGACCAGAACCGCATGCACGGGTTCAAGTCGGCCATCCATTACGCGGTGCGTCCGGGCGCCAAGGTGCTCGAGCTCGGTGGTGGTACCGGCGTGCTGTCCTGGTTCGCCGCCGAGAAGGCGTCCAAGGTCTATTGCGTCGAATTCAATCCGGACATGGTCAAGGAGGCACGCAAGATGCTGTCCATGAATCCGAACGGCCACAAGGTCGAAGTCATCCACGCCGACGCCTTCGAATACCTGCCGCCCGAGCCGGTCGACGTGGTCATCTGCGAGATGATCCACGTGGGCATGCTGCGCGAAAAGCAGGTCGAAGTGATCGAATCGTTCAAGCAGCGCTACGCCGCCCGTTTTGGCGGCCCGCTGCCCGTATTCCTGCCGGAAGCGGTCATCATGGCCGTCCAGCCGCTGCAGCAGGAATATGATTTCGAAGGTTTCTACGCCCCCATCGTGCAATTCCAGGAAACGACGGTGGTCTACCCCGGCACGCTGGAAATCGCCGCGCCGCAGGTTTACAGCCTGATCGACTTCACCCAGCCGAACGAGTTGATGATTGGCTGGGAAGGCAAATTCGTCGTCGAGCGCAGCGGCAATATGAACGCGATGCGTTTCATCACCAAGAACATCCTGGCGGTGGTGGAAGAGCGCAACAGCACCATCGACTGGCTCAACCACTACATGACCTTGCCGCTGGCGAAGGCCGTGGCGGTGCAGTCGGGCGACGTGGTCAATGTCAGCTTCCAGTACCGCGCCGGCGGTTCGATCCCCTCGCTGCAGCTGTCGCTGCGCGCCGAGATCATCTACGATTCGGCCCTGCAGCCAGCGTTTGGCGTGCCAGCCTACGCTTGACCCGGTAAAATGGGGGATTCTGCCAACACGGACAATCCCCCATGGAACTAGACAACGACCAGCGCTACCTGGTCCAGCAAAACAAGATCAGCGACGGCGAGAGCAAACCGCCCGTGTTTGCCAAGGTCATGCGCAGCAAGACCGGCGCGTTTGAAGGTGTGTCCTTCATCAAGAACAAGGACAAGGCGACCATCATGACGGTGGCCGAAGCCCAGCAAGCCATCGACTGGGCCACTAGCCGCAAGGCCAACGCCCACGAATACACGACCAAGATCATCTGCGTCGGTCAATAAGCCCCGGCACCCGTTCATCCCCTGTTTTCGGCACTTGGTCGCAGCTTTATTGCGGCCAGGTGCGCGGCTCCGTACAGTGTACCTATCGACAAGGTTTTCACCGGGAGTAGGCGATGTTCGGTTTCCTGATTTGGCTGGTCCTCTTGTTCCTTTGCTGGCCGATCGCCTTGCTGGCGCTCGTGCTCTATCCGCTGGTGTGGCTGCTCCTGCTGCCATTTCGCATTGTCGGCATCGGCGTTGAAGCCGTCTTCGAACTGCTGCGCGCCATCGTGATGCTGCCGGCCCGCGTACTGCGCGGTTCGCGCTAAGCGTCGGCCAGGCGCGGCACCACGCGTTTGGCCGCCACGGCAGGGCGGGGCGGCGCCCGGCGGGCATCATCGCCAAGCTGGAAGACGCTCATCGAATTGACCAGGGCGGCGGCCTGCTCCTGCAGGGTCGCCGACGCGGCCGCGGTTTGTTCGACCAGGGCCGCGTTTTGCTGGGTCATGTCATCCATCTGGGTGACGGCCAGGTTGATCTGTTCGATGCCCGAACCTTGCTCGGCCGAGGCAACGGCGATATCGCCCATGATTTCGGTGATGCGTTTGACGCTGCTGACGATCTCCGTCATGGCGACACCGGCTTCATCGGCCAGGTGATTGCCGACCTCGACTTTCTCCACGCTGCGCCCGATCAATTCCTTGATTTCCTTCGCTGCCGCCGCCGAGCGCTGGGCCAGGTTGCGCACTTCGGAAGCGACGACGGCAAAGCCGCGCCCCTGTTCACCGGCGCGGGCCGCTTCGACGGCCGCGTTCAGCGCGAGGATATTGGTCTGGAAGGCAATGCCATCGATGACGGCGATGATGTCGACAATCTTGCGCGAGCTCTCGTTGATCTCGCCCATCGTCTGGACTACCTGGGTCACCACGGCGCCTCCCTTGCTGGCCACGGTCGATGCGTTTTGCACCAACTCGTTGGCCTGGCGCGCATTGTCAGCATTGGCGCGCACGGTCGAGGTCATCTGTTCCATCGAGGAGGCGGTTTCCTCGAGATTGGACGCCTGCGATTCGAGCCGCGCCGACACATCGGCGTTGCCGGAGGCGATATCGCGGGTGGCGGCGCCGATACTATCGATACTGTTGCGCACGTCGCCGACAATGCCGCGCAGGCTGTCGTTCATCTGCTTGAGCGCACGCAGCATCTGGCCCACTTCATTGGGCGGGCCAACGTCAAAGTCATGCACCAGGTCGCCATGGGCGACCGCTTGGGCGACATCGATGGCATTATGCAGCGGCCCCGTGACGGACTTGGTGATTGCATAGGAAATATAGGCCGCCAGCATAATCAGCAGCACCATGGAGCCAAGCATCATCCAGCGCGTCTTGTGGAAGGCGGCTATTTTGTTGGCCATCAATTCCACCAGCTCTTTGGCCGCCATATTATTGACCGCGTATTGCAGGTCGATGGTTTGGGTGGCGATCTTCACATAGTCAGGCCCCGGATACGTCAACTCGGGTGGCTTGACGATTTCATCGAGAGCCAGGCGAGTGAATTTGCTGGACGCGTCGGTGGCATCCTTCATGGCCGAACCCAGTTTGCTGGCAAAATCCGGGTTTTCGGTGGCGGCCTTGCTGAAGGCGTTAAGCATCTGGTCCGAACGGTCGGACACGCGGGCCACCAGCGACGAGAGGGCCAGGCGATCCTCGGGCGAACCTTCTTTCTTTGCCAGCATGCCGGCGCCCTTGGCGCGTGTCTTGCCCAATTCTTCGGCAAGATAGGGCAGCTGGTAATACATGGACTGGATGAGCTGGTAGCTGTCCTTGTCCGGATCGAGGCTCAGGCCGTAGTAGTCGCCGATCAGTTCATTGACCCTGAGCAGTTTGGCGCACAAGGATGTGTGCGCCTGGTAGCTTTGGGCCACAGTCAGACTCTTGTTGCTCACGGCCGCGCGCAAGGCTTCCCAGTCGCGCTTGGGGCCTTCCCACGCCTGGTTGACGCCGGGATCGTTGGCCGTTTTGACCACTTCATCGACGGCAGCGTAGGCGATGTCGGCCTCTTTTTGCTTGGCCCCACGCGCTGCCTCGGAAGTGGCAAGGCCCCCGAGCACCAGGGCCGACAAGCCCCGATGCTGTTGCGTCAGTTGTAAAGCCGTCAGGACCTTATTGACCCCAGGCAAGCCTTTTTGTTCACTGGCGTAGGCGTCCAGGGATTTGCCCGCTTCACGCAAATAGAAATAGCTCGGAATACTGGCCAGCACCAAAGCGATCAGGCTCAGGATCAGGAATTTGTGTGAGAGCTGCAAGCGCCCCAGCAAGGAATCGGATTCCATGGCATACCCCTTCTTCTATTAGAGAAAGTATTTTCATGATAGCCCTGTACACACATAAATTGTGGAATTTTGTGAGATTTGTTTTTCTAACCGCAAGTGAATGTGCATTTTTGTCATTGCAGCTGCGGTTAGTCCGATGGGCAGCTTAGCTGCGCGCGCGCAAGGTGGTGATGCTTTCCCGCTTCCAACCCCAGTTATCGGTTTCCACTTCTTCGATAATAACAAAGGTCGATGCCGGATCCTTGTTCAATACGTTTTGAAGCAAGTCGGTCGCGCCCTCGATGAGGGCCAGTTTTTGCGCCGGACTGACGCCTTCCCGGGTGACGCGGATGTGAACGTAGGGCATGGTCACGTCTCCCTTACCACGTGCCGGCCGTTGCGCCGCCATCGACCGTCAAGACGGTGCCGCTGGTGTAGCGCGAATCGGTCAGGTAGAGCACGGCGTCGACAATGTCCTGGGTCGTGCCAATTGCGCCACTTGGCGACAAGGTTGCCAGGAAGGTCCTGCTGCCGGCATCGGCGGGAAGCAGCGGCGTATCGATGATGCCCGGCGCAACGGCGTTGACCTGCACGTTCGAAGCGGCCAGCTCCAGTGCCAGGGCGCGCGTGGCGTGGTTGAGCCCCCCTTTGATCAGCACCGGCAGCAGGGCCGGTAGCTTGGCATGCGGCTGCATGGCGATGCTGGCCGTGATGGTGACGATATGGCCGGCCTTGTTCGCCGCCATGTGCGCTGCCGCCTGCTGCGACGGGTAGAAGAAGCCCATCAGATTGGTCGCGACGATGGCGTCGACATCGGCGGGGCTGTATTCGGCGGCCGGTTTGGCGATAAAGATGCCCGCATTATTAATCAGGATATCGACCTTGCCGAAGGCCGCAATCGTTTCGCGGAAGAGGGCGCTTGCGGTGGCGGGCAGGGCGATGTCGCCCGGCACCAGCAAGAAATTGGCGGGCTTGCCCAGCGATTTGGCCGCCGCTTCCAGCCGCTCGCGCGTGCGGGCGTTGCCGACGACGTTGTAGCCGCGTTCCAGGTACGCGGCGGCAATGGCCAGGCCGATGCCGCTCGATGCGCCGGTGATGATAACGGTTTTGTTCGATTTCATGCTGATGCTCCATGTGGTTGCGTGAGGAGCTCACTGTACTGGTTACATCGGGATTGATAAATGTGCGCGATGACACATTATTTGATACATTATGTAATCAAAAGGAGGGGGCATGCAGCGTCACTTTGAAGAAATGCAGCTGGGCAGTATCGAACTGTTTTGCCAGGCGGCAGAGCAGGGGAGCTTCACAGCCGCCGCCAGCACAGCCGGCGTCACACCGGCCGCCGTCAGCCGCTCGATTGCCAGGCTGGAAGATCGCCTCGGGGTGCGCCTTTTTGTGCGCACAACGCGCCAGATCCGCCTGACCGACGGCGGTCAGCGCTACTACGAGCAATGCCGCCAGGCGCTGACGCAGTTGACGGAGGCCGAGCGCGAAGTCACCGGTGCCCAGGCCGCGCCGGCGGGGCCTTTGCGCATCAGCGTCCCAACGCCCTACGCCCATTACCGGCTGTTGCCTTTGCTGTCAGATTTTCGCCAACGCTACCCCGGCGTCACGCTCGATATCCATATCAGCAACCGGAATATCGATTTCGCCGAGGACGGCTACGACCTGGTGATCCGCGGGCGCTCCCCGCCCGACTCAAGCCTCATCGCACGCAAGCTCGAAGACGCCGAAATGGTGCTGGTGGCCGCCCCGTCTTACCTGGCCCGTGCCGGCACACCCAGCTCGCTCGATCAATTGCAGCACCATGACTGCATCCAGTTCGATTTGCCCAGTACCGGACGCAAGATCCCCTGGCCCTTCATTGTGGACGGCAAGCGGGTGGAAATGTTCACCGGCGGCGGCTATACCTGTGCCGACGACGTGATGGGCATCGTCACGCTGGTGCGCCACGGCGCCGGCATTGTGCAGACCTACCGCTTCATCGTCGAACGCGACCTGGCCGACGGCTCGCTGGTTGCACTATTGCCCCAGCATGGAGGCGCGTCGCGTCCCTTTATCCTGCTCTATCCGCATGCGCGCCATATGTCGCTGCGTCTGCGCAGCTTCGTCGACTTCCTCACCGAGCATCTGGTTAAATGATGCGCTTGACGCGGCAGGATCCCGCCAGCGCGCATTTAACTCACGCTGCCGACGGTATCATCGCACTCGGCGTTCTCGGCACGCGCCTGGACAGTGTCGTCGAAGCGGCCATCGAGGTAAGGAATGCATCCTGGCAGGGTGGCGGCGATCGCGCCGAACTGCTCCTGCACCAGGCGCGCACCGGGCGAGGTGCTGCGCCCGGCCAGTTCGACAATCCCCAGTTCCGCATACAGGGGCGGCAAGTCCGTGATCGGTAGGGCCACGAGAGCCCCGCTTACGAGCGCGCCCGCCACTGAAGCATCTGTGGCCAGCAGAATCACGTCTTCGTTCAGCGTCAATTCCTTCAGCGCGAAGATGCTGTTGCATTCAAACGCCACCGGAAGCGCGGCCTGATCGTCAAGGCCCAGCAGCTTGCACAGCTGGTTCTTGAAGGAATCGGGCAGCAGCATCGAGGCGAAACCGAAAGGCAGTGCATCGCTCGCTACCAGCGTTTCCCGTTCCAATAATGGATGGCCGGCCCGGACCAGGAAATGCCCGTGCTGGCGGCACAGCGGCGTGATGGACAGGTCTGGGTCGGGCGCGATATCGCGGGTGTCGGCGACGAAAAATTCGATTTCCTCGGCCCGCAAGTGGCGCAGCAGGTAGCGCCAGTGATTGCTGTCGACCGTCAGTTGCAGGCCCGGCCGACCGCGCCGCAACGAGCGCGATAGCTGCGCCAGCATGCTCGCCGTTGCCAGCGGGCCGGCGCCGAAACTGACATGGCCGATCTCGGCGTCGCGGATCAGGCTCATATTGTGCTGCAGGCCACGCAGTTCGAACATCAGGCGCCGCGCCTGCTTCAGGAATACAGCGCCCACCACGGTCAGCTTGACGTTGCGGTTGTCGCGGTCAAACAGCATCAGCCCGAGCTCTTCCTCCAGTGTCTGGATGGCGCGCGTGAGGGCAGGTTGCGACAGGTGCAGCTTTTCAGCGGCGCGTGCAAAACTGAGTTCCTCGGCCAGCGCGAGCGCGTAGCGGATGCGTTTGATGTCCATCACATCAGGCCTTGTCCTGGTCTTTGAAGCTGTAGTGGATGTCGTAGGGCTTGTTGGTAATGAAGAGCATCGTCACGTCCTGGTTCAAGGTCGCGCCATGCTGCATTTCCAATCCTTCGGGGAACCACACAAAGGAACCTGGGCCAAAGTTGCCGGCGTGGGTTTGCAGCACGCCGTCAAGGATGTACATGCCGTGCGCGCAGTTGTGGCGGTGCCAGACATTGGTGAAACCGGCCTTGTAACGGATCAGGGAGACTGTCATGCCGGTATCGGGGTCGGACATCAGGCCCTTGATGGGCAATGTCGTATTGAGTTCCTCGATGGGCATTTCGCCCCAGGGCATGGCATTGGTGTCGACGGCGTAGACTGGATGGACGGTGCTTTCAGTGCTCATTTCTGGCTTTCCTGGTTGGTTTGTGGGACTGGTGGCGCAGGCATGATCAACGGCTGGGTGGGCGCAATATCGACGCTCACGCTGGTGATCGCGCCGGTGAAGGCAAACGGTGATTTGGCGCGGTAGACTTCGGACACGGGGGCGCCCAGGTCCATGCCGATATCGAGTGTTTCAGTGACGGAGAAGCGGCCAGGCACGGCGTTCTTGATCTCGCCCTTGCCAACGGATTGACCGTTGACGAACAGTTCGGCCGTACCGCCTGTCGTTTCGCGGAACAGGCGGAATGGCACTTGCCGGTAGTCGAGCACGATGTCGGCCGGGCCCGGCGGCAGCGCATGCTCCGACACGACGGAATAGACGGCGCGACCGAAGAAGTTATAGTCATAATGGACCTGGCCATCCATGACGTACAAGGTGTAGCCGGCCGAACTGCCGCCCTCCGCGATGATGACGCCTTCAGCGCCGGCAGGTGGAATGACGACGTGCGCGGTGATCCTGTGCGAACGCTGGTAGAGCGGTGGTGCGCTGCCTTCCGGGATACGCGTCGTCCCCGGGTAGTAGGTGAATGAGGTCCGCCCGCGCACCACGCTTGGCCGCAAGCCGCCGCCCGCGGCACGTTCGATAAACCGGTCATCCAGGGGCAGCACGTTGTACTGGCGTGCTTCGGTCTCAAAGGCCGCGATCATTTCTTTCAGCTTTTCCGGATGGCTGGCGGCGAGGTTGTCGGCTTGCGAGAAGTCGGCTTCGATGTTGTACAGCTCCCACGCATCGCTGTTGAAGTCGCGCGTGCCCATCACGCTCCAGGGCAGGCTGTGAGGCGCGGCGGCGACCCAACCATCCTTGTAGAGCGCGCGCCGGCCTTCGGTTTCGAAGTACTGCGTGGTTCGTGTGTCCTTGGCGTGCGGAGCGTCAAAGGTATAGCTCATGTCCAGGCCCGCAATGGGCGTCTGGGCCACGCCGTCGACCGTCGTCGGCGCCGGCAGCCCTAGCGCCTTCCCGGCCTGAAGCATCG
>JAZJYP010000042.1:27583-28626 GCA_040390345.1 Pseudomonadota bacterium
CCAACGGCAATACGGCCAAACTGGTAGCGTACAACGCTCCGTCGCTCCCCATCGAGCACCGCCTCACTCGTCAGCCTCTCCTTGGACAGGATTACCTTCGCGTCCAGGTAGAGGTCGATGGACAGCCTGGTTGCCTCGGCTGGGTCTAGCGGGTAGGCGATGTCGCCCGCCATGAGGATGACCATGCCGTTGCGGGTGCCGCCGAAGTGCGAAGGTACGCGTTTCATCCACTGGAAGGGTGAGGAGCCAGCCCAGGCCCAGCCGACGGGGTAATGGTTTTCATGCAGCGGGCCGCCGATTTCGTCGAACTTGGCCAATTGGGCCGGCACGTTGTCGGGCACGCCATTCTGGGTCATCATCACATTGAGGGTGCCGGTCGGGCTGCCTTCGGCGGCCGGGCCGTTGTCTCCCACAACGTAGAGGATGAGGGTGTTCTCGCCATCGGGCAGGCGGTGGATGGCGTCGAGCAGGCGGCCGATTTCATGGTCGGTGTGGGCCAGGTAGGCGGCAAAGACTTCCATGTGGCGCGCGTACAGCTTCCTGGCGTCGGCGCCAAGGCTGTTCCATGCTTCGATGACGTCGGGGTGCGGCGTGAGCCTGGTGCTGGCCGGCACCAGGCCGAGCTTTTTCTGGCGCGCCAGCGTTTCTTCACGCACCAAGTCCCAGCCTTGGTCGAACTGGCCCTTGAATTTGGCGATCCATTCTTTGGGGGCATGCAGTGGTGCATGCGCGGCGCCTGGCGCGAAGTACATGAAGTAGGGCTGGTTGGGGGAGAGCGATTGCTTGCGACCCAGCCAGCCGATGGCGTCATCGACCAGGTCGCTCGTCAGGTGGTAATCGGGCCGGTGCGGCAGCTCCACTGGCGCCTGGTTGCGGAACAGTTGCGGTTCCCATGCGCTCGTCTCTCCGCCCTGGAAGCCGTACCAGTATTGGAAACCGAGGCCCGTGGGCCAATGACCGAACGGTCCAATCGGTGAGGTTTCCCAGTCCGGGGTGTTGTGCCACTTGCCCCAGGCTGCGGTGGCATAACCGTTCTCCTCGAG
>JAZJYP010000043.1:0-9992 GCA_040390345.1 Pseudomonadota bacterium
GTGTTCGGCGGCATGCTGGGCGTGACCTTCTTCGGCCTGTTCCTGACGCCGGTGTTCTACGTCCTGCTGCGCACGATGGCCAAGCAATTCGAGAAAAAGAAAACCGTGGCCGTGGCCACGCAACTGGAAGGAACCGTGTGATGAACAACCTCGCCAAACGCATCTCACCGCTGCTGGCCGCCTTGCTGCTGGTGGCCTGCTCCGCGGTGCCCACGCTGGCGCCGCCCCATGTGGACGTGCCGTCCTCATTCAAGGAGTCCGACGGCACCGCCTGGAAAGTCGCGCAGCCAGCGGAAAACCAGCCGCGCGGCGAATGGTGGCTCGCTTTCAAGGACCCCGAGCTGACCAAGCTGGTGAACGAAGCGGCCCAGGCCAACCAGAACCTGGCCATCGCCGCCGCCCGCGTCAAGCAGGCGAGGGCAATTGCCGGCATCGCCGAAGCGGACCGCATTCCGCAAGTGGGTGTGGGCGTCGGTGCCCAGCGCGCCCGCGTTGGAACGGCCACGCCGCCCGTCACCACCTACAGCGCCAGCCTGACGGCCAGCTACGAGGTGGACCTGTTCGGCCGCGTGGGCGCCAATGTCAGCGCCTCGCAGGCCGATGCCGCCGCATCGGAAGCGACCTACAAGTCCGTGCTGCTGGCCTTGCAGGCCGACGTGGCACAGACCTACTTCAAGCTGCGCGCCACCGATGCCGAACTCGATACCCTGAACCGCACCGTGGAATTGCGCGTGCAAAGCGTGAAGGTCAACCAGAGCCGCTACGACAATGGCGACATCGGCGAATTCGACCTGGCCCGCGCCAAGACCGAACTGTCGAGCGCCCGTGCCGAAGCGATTGGGCTGCAACGCCAGCGCGTCCAGGCCGAGCATGCCCTGGCGGTCTTGCTGGGGAAACCTGCGGCCATGTTCACGGCCCAGGCCAACCCGCTGGTGGACACCTCGTTGCTGCCGAAGATCCCGGCCGGCCTGCCATCGGCGCTGCTCGAGCGCCGCCCCGACATCACCGCGGCGCAGCGCGCCATGGTGGCGTCGAACGCGCGCATTGGCGTGGCCCGTTCGGCCATGTTCCCGGCGCTGACCATCAACGCCAATGGCGGCGGCGCTGCCGATACCTTCTCGGACGTGTTCAAGTGGAGCAGCCGTTCCTGGGTGCTGGGCGCGCTGATGTCGATGCCCTTGATCGACGGTGGCCGCAACAAGGCCAACATCGCGCGCAGTGAAGCGGTGCTGGAAGAGTCGGTAGCCACCTATCGCCAGAACGTGCTGACGGCGTTTGCCGAAGTCGAAGACAATCTGGCCGGCCTGCGCATTTTGGCCGGCCAGACCGAGCAAGTCGACGCCGCAGTCGTATCGGCACGCCGTTCGGCGGACTTGGCCCAGAAGCTGTACCAGGCCGGCCGTTCCAGCTACCTCGACCTGCTCGACGCGCAGCGCAACCTAGCCAGCGTGGAGCGCAGCGCCGTTCAGCTGCGCGGCAACCAGGCCGTGACGACAGTCGCCCTGGTGCGCTCCCTCGGCGGTGCCTGGTAGGGCGCGATACAATGGGCGCAATGCCCGACATCTCCGACGAATCCCTGATGCTCCAATATTGCGAAGGCGACCTGCTCGCCTTCCAGGAGCTCTATCGCCGCCACCGGATTGGCCTGTACCGCTTCATCGCCTGGCGCTCGCCAAGGGCCGAATGGATCGATGAAGTGGTGCAGGACAGCTGGGCCAACCTGCACCACGCCCGTGCGCGCTATACGCCCGAGGCGCAATTTCGAACCTACCTGTATCAGATCGCGCGCAACCGCCTGTTGGACCTGTTGCGCCAACACCAGCCAATTCTCGCGTCCGATTTGGACGGGTTTGACGCGCTCGCCGATGTGGCGCAGGATGTGACAACGCCGGAAGCGCAGCTGCAGGACAAGCAGCGCAGCATCGGCTTGCAGCGCGCGCTCGCCGCCTTGCCGGGCGAGCAGAAGGAAGCGGTGGTGTTGCAGCAGTTCGACGGCATGAGCCTTGAAGATATCGCCGCGCTCGTGTCGGCACCGGTGGAAACGGTCAAGAGCCGTTTGCGCTATGCGATGCGCAAGCTGCGGCAGGAGATCAAGAATGACGAGTGACGAGATGGACGACGCCGAATTCGAAGCCTTCCTCAAGCAGGAGGCCGACCTGTCGCGCCGCCTGAAAACGCTCAAGCACCCCTTGCCCAGTGCCGAACTCGATGCGGCGATCCTCAATCAGGTGAAGCTGGCGCTGGCGCAGGAAACCCGGCCCAAGGCGGCCAATGATCCGGCCATCCCGCGCCTGCAGCGCAGCTTTGCCGTGCGCTGGCGTGTGCCCGGCGCGATCGCCGCGACCGTGCTGGCGGGCGTGCTCGCGCACCAGGGCTGGGAAGCGAGCAACGCCTTGCAGGCGCCAAAGGAAACGGCACCGGCGCCGGTTGAAGTGAAAATCGTGCCGCAAGCGCAAGTGCCGCCGTCCATGCCGGCGATCGTCGCCGAATCGGCGGCGCCAGTCCCCATGGCCGCTGCCAGGCCGGCACCGCCGCCGCCAGCACCAGCGGCGGAAGCGTCGGCATTGCGCGCACCGGCCGCAGCACGCGCAATGGCTGGCGCACCAGCGATGGCGCCCAGGGACGAACTGGAAAGAATCGAAGCCCTGATCAAGGCAGGGCAAGAGCAGGAAGCCCTGGCCGCGTGGGCCAGGTTCCAGGCTGCGTATCCGGCCTATCCGGTGCCGGAACCACTGCAGGCCACGCTCAAGGCCTTGCAGGAACGCTGAATCTACGGCTTGACGTCAAACTCCCCGACGTAGACGCTTTCGCCGCGCTCTTTCAGGCGCAGTGCGATTGTTTGTTCCTTCTGGCGCGGCGTGCCATAGCCGGTGAACAGCTTCACTTGCAGCGTCGTGGCGCCGGCGAGCACTTGCTGGCGGTTGCCGTAGTAATTGGCTTCGATCCGGTATTTGCCGGGCCGGGCGCGGCGCAGTGAAAACTCTTCCGGCCCGTAGCCGCCGGTGAAATCGCGCGACATGCGCCCGCCCATGGCCGTCAATGGATGGGCATAGAAGCACTTCTCGCCATACGCGTCCGTCACCCACAGGTCCATGTCCGCATTATCGGCGTCCCAGGTCATGGCCACGCGCACGTCAAGTGGCATGTTCTTCAACAGGCGCGGGTCGACCCGGCGCAGGTCCAGGCCCTTGGGCGCCTTGGCGATGATGGCATTCATTTCGGTCAGCGCAATCGCTTCGATGTCGGGGAAGCGGCCATCCCAAGGGCGCTCGGCCACGTCGTACAAACGCTCGAGCGCTTGCTGGTATTGGCCGGCGGCCGCGTAGGCCAGGCCCAGGTCACGGTAGGACTGCGGCTCTTCCTGCGCCAGTTGCAGCACCTGTTCCAGGATGGGGATGGCCAGTTGCGGCGCGCCGGCCTGCAGCAGGCGGTATGCCAGGATGCGCAGCAGGGCGCGGTTTTCCAGGTCCATTTCGGCCAGGTTGGACAGCACCCGCAACGCCAGGTCGCGCTGGCCCTTGTCGAACAGGATGTCGGCCACGTCGAGATAGAAGGCGCTGCTGTTGGCGTAACCCGGTCTCTCGTCGAGGTAGGCGGCGTAGACCTTGCCGGGTGCGCTGGCGCGCAGACGTTCGATGTAGGGCGCGTTCGGCACCCATTTCTTGAGCGAGATGCCGATTTGCGCCGCCTTCGGTGCGGAACCGTCCTTCGCCATCCTGGCATCGAGCGGTGGTGGTGCGCTGCGCGCCATCATCGCCGCGGGAGCGGCCGATTCGGCCATCATCATCATCCTTGGTGCGGGCGCTTCGATCCCCTTGGGTGGCAAACCCGCATAGCTGGCGTTCCACCAGCTGATGCGCTGCTCCCATTGGCGCAGCACGTCGGCGAAGTGGTCGCGGCGGCGCTGCGCCTGTTCGAGCATGCGCCCTTGTTTCATCTTGTTGAACTGGCTCGCATACTTGTCCGGTGGCGTCAGGCCGTACAGCAAGTAGTCCTCAAGGCGGTCGAGCACAATGAGCGAGGTCGTCGCCGTCACAAGACCGAACTGGCGGCCCAGGCGCCCAATCTCGGCCTGGTGCGCTTCCAGGTCGGCCGACAGGGCGCGAATGCGGTAGCCGGCCCAGGTGGCACCGGCCTGCGGATGGTGGGGCGCGTCGGCGGGAATGGCGACAGTGACGGTCTTGCCATCGCTGGTGCGCAGTGTCAGCGTGGCCGACGTCGACGTCATGCGCCCGGCCACGCGCAGCAGGCCGTGCCGGGCTGCACGCGCTTCGACTTCGAGGTCGGTGGCGCCATCGGCGCTGAGCTGTTCGATGCTGACAGGGCGCTGCAGCAGGGCCTGTGCGGCGCCGGCTTGAATGTCGATCAAGCTGCCGCCGCTGCGTTCGGCGATGGCGGCAAGGCGTTCGGTATTGGCCGACGCGGCGGAGTTGAGGGAAAACAGGCGCTGGCGCGGCCCGAGTTCCGGCACGTGCGCATAGCCGTAGTTGGACAGGCCGTCGCTAAAGAGCAGGTAGACATCGACGTCGGCCTGCACTTGCCAGTCATTGATGGCCGTGGCGCCGTCGTACACAGTGCTAGCCAGCGCCTGGCGCAAGGCGCTCCAGTCGCCGTGGTGCACCTGGAAGCGCTGCTCGGTTTCGGCGCGATCGCGCAGGCGTTGCAGCCGCACTTCCACCTCGCCCAGGGCGGCGAAATAATGGTCCAGTTCCGCCAGTTCGGCGTCGATGCGGCGCGCGGCCCCGGAGCCCGAACTGTCCCACAACAGGCCAACGGTGCGCGGACGCGGGCGCGCGCTCGTTTGCGTGCTGACCGGGACTTCGGCGACGAACCAGTTCCCGTCCCGGACCACCTGGGGCGTGCTGGCCACGTCGATGAACACCTCGCGCACGCCTTCGGCAAAAAAATTGTCGCGCGCCATGTGGGCGGCGCCGCCGGAGAATGCCATGTCATTGGCAAGCGGTTCGGCCGGGGCGCCATTTGCCACGATGTCGAGATTGAAATGAGCGACCTGTCCATAGTCGAGCGGCAGGCGGTAGCGCCATTGCGCGCCGTGGCGCGCCAGCGTTTCGCTCACGGTCAGTTCCACCGTGCGGGTGGCGCCGGCGCCGATGGGGAAGATGCGCAGCTTGAAGTTGTTGCCTTGCGTTTTTTCGAGCAGGGCCGGATCGACATTGCGCCTTTCGATCGCGTCGAAGATCTCGCGCCCGCGCTTCTTCTCGACCGGCACGGCGGGGCGCATTGCGCCGTCGATGTCGAGCGCGAAGCCCGTCACCTGCTGGCCTTCGGCCAGTGGAAACTGCAAGTTGCCTTCGAGCGGGCGATGATTGGGGTTGAAGAAGACCATGCGTACCGTCGTCCCGGCCATGCCACCGCTGATGTCGGCGCGGATGTCGAGCTGCTGCAAGGTGATCGGCTGGGCCCCCGGCTGGGTCACGATGAGCGGAGTTCGGACGGTGGCGTGGGTCGCGCCAGCGAGCACACAGGCGGCGAGGAAGGCTAGGCAGCGCTTGAACATGGCAGTCTCCGGTACGCCGGACCATCCGGCTTCAAACATGAAACGGGCTGCGCTGGAAACGGGGTTAAAAAAGAAAAAAGACAGGACGCATCCTGTCTTTTTCCTGAACTGCCAGCGAAGGATTACTTGGCTGGGGTCGAAGCAGCTGCCGAAGCCGAAGCCGAAGCGGGAGCCGAGGCGCTGGCGCTGGCGGCTTTCTTGTGGTGCTTCTTCGCTTTATGCTCAGCCGAGGCCGAAGCGGAAGCTGCCGCAGGTGCCGGTACCGATGCAGCGGCCGGGACTTTCTTCGTATCGGCCTTGACCACTGGGGTCGAAGCAGCCGAAGCGGAGGCGGAAGCGGCAGGAGCTTGTGCGAACACCGAAGTAGCAAACAGGCCGGCGATCAGGGTAGCGATGATTTTGTTCATGATTGAATATCCTTCAGTGGTGGTTAAGTTGTAGTGCTGGGAGAAGTCCCGTATCACTGAGCCCAAAACGGCCCCCACGGCAACATCGTTGACGCGTCTTACATCCGCTTACAAAAGGCCTGGAACCGTTAGCTGGCGAACAGTGGTGCAGCGCGTGCGGCACTACCATGCCGGCATGAGCGCGCACTTGTCCACTTACCACGCCAAGCGTAACTTCGCCATCACGCCGGAACCGGCGCAGGGCGGAACGCCTGCCTTGGCCGGCCTCACCTTCGTGATACAGAAGCATTGGGCCTCGCGCCTGCACTACGACTTCCGCCTCGAACTGGGCGGCACCATGAAGAGCTGGGCCGTGCCCAAAGGTCCCAGCTACGATCCGCACGACAAACGCATGGCCGTGCATGTCGAAGACCATCCGATTGCCTAGTCCGACTTCGAAGGCACCATCCCGGCAGGCCAGTATGGTGCGGGCAAAGTCATCATCTGGGACAACGGCACCTGGGAACCGGAGGGTGACCCGCACAAGGGCTACAAGAAAGGCGAATTGAAGTTTTCGCTACATGGTCACAAGCTGCGCGGACGCTGGGTGCTGGTGCGCATGAAGGGCCGCGGCGAGAAGCAGGAGCCCTGGCTGCTCATCAAGGAAAAAGACGCCTTCGCGCGGCCGGCCGCCGAGTTCTCCGTCGTCGACGAAGAGCCCGACAGTGTCAAGGACCTCGATCAGGTGCACGGCAAGCGCGCGGACCTGCCGGCGAGCCTGGCGCCGCAGCTGGCCACGCTGGTTGAGCAGCCACCGGCTTCGCCCCAGGACTGGATCTTCGAGGTCAAGTTCGACGGCTACCGCCTGCTCGCCCGCGTGCACGGCAAGCACGTGCGCCTGTTCACCCGCAATGGCCACGACTGGTCGGCACGCCTGCCGGACCTGCACGCCGAACTGCGCGCCCTGAAGCTGCCCGAGGGCTGGTATGACGGCGAGATCGTCGTCAACGATGCCCAGGGCCGTCCCAATTTCGGCTTGCTGCAGCAGGCGTTTGAAGGCGGGGGGCAAATCCTCTATTACCTGTTCGACCTGCCTTACCACGACGGCGAAGACTGCCGCGCGCTGCCGCTGGAAATGCGCCGCAGCCGCCTGCGCGATATATTGGCGGCGCATCCGTCCGACACCGTGCGCCTGTCCGAAGAAATCGGCGCCGATCCGGCCACGCTGCTCGCTGCAGCCTGCCAGATGGGCCTCGAAGGCCTGATCGCCAAGCGCCGCGATGCGCATTATGTGCAGCGCCGCTCGCGCGACTGGGTCAAGCTCAAGTGCGGGCAACGCCAGGAGTTTGTCATTGGCGGTTATACCGATCCGCAGGGTGCGCGCGTGGGCCTGGGCTCGCTGCTGCTGGGCGTGTACGACGAGGAGGGCGCCTTGCGCTACGCCGGCAATGTGGGCACCGGTTTCGACGACGCCGGCCTGCGCAGCTTGCTCACGGCCTTGCAGTCGCACGCCAGCGACAGCTCGCCGTTCACCCCAGCCAAGGTGGCGGGCCGCAAGCCGCATTGGGTCAAGCCGGTGCTGGTGGCCGAGGTGCGCTTTGCCGAATGGACGCACAGCGGTTCGGTGCGCCACGCCGTCTTTGTCGGCCTGCGCAAGGACAAGCGTGCCAACACGATCCGGCGCGAACAGGCGGCCGAAGCGCCGGCGCCGGCCGATGCGCCTGTGGTCAGCCATGGCGAGCGCGTCATCGATGCCGGCAGCGGCATCACGAAGCTCGAACTGAACCGCTACTACGCGCTGGTGGCCGAGCTGATGCTGCCGCACCTGAAAGGGCGCCCGCTGGCACTGGTGCGCGCCCCGGCAGGGGTGAAAGGCCAGCTGTTTTTCCAGAAGCACGCAGAAGTCGACAAGCTGCCCGGCGTGCAGCAGCTGGACCCGGAACTCGATGCCGGCCATCCGGCCATGCTGGCCATTTCCAAAACCGAAGGCATCGTCTCGGCGGCGCAGTGGAATGTGGTCGAGTTCCACACCCAGAACGCGGACGCATCGAACTACGAGCAGCCCAATCGCCTCGTGTTCGACCTCGACCCCGGCGAGGGCGTGGGCTGGGCCCAGGTGCGCGAGGCGGCCCTGCTGCTGCAAGCCTTGCTGGTCGAGCTCGGGCTCGTCCCCTTCCTCAAGACCAGCGGCGGCAAGGGCCTGCACCTGGTGGTGCCGCTCCGCCGTGGCCTGGGCTGGGACGCCGTCAAGGATTTCTCGCGCGCGGTGGTCGAGCACATGGCGCAAACGCTGCCGCAGCATTTCGCCCTCAAGAGCGGGCCGCGCAACCGCGTCGGCAAGATCTTCATCGACTACCTGCGCAATGGGCGCGGCGCCACCACGGCCTGCGCCTGGTCGGCGCGGGCACGCCCCGGCCTGGGCATCTCGGTGCCGCTCGCATGGGACGAACTCGATCATGTGAAGGCCGGCGACCAATGGAATATCCGCAATGTACACTCGCGCCTGGACCGCGGCAATGCGGTATGGGATGGCTACAGCAAGGGCGCGCGCAGCCTGGGCGCGGCGCTCAAGCGGCTCGGCCGGGACGTTTCTTAGGCGGCGGCTTTTTGTTGCCCAGGCTTTGCTGCAGCAGCGCGACCAGGTCGACCACATTGCCACCCGCGTGGGCCGGGCGCTCCTTGCCGGGCTGGGTGATGGTCTTGGTTTCTTTTGCCTTGACCTTCTTCTTGACGAGGGCCAGGACGTCTTCGCGGTAGTTGTCGCGATAGCTGTCCGGTTTCCAGGTTTCGGCCATGCCTTCGACCAGGGCCAGGGCCATCTTCACTTCCTTGGCGCCGACGGCGGCGGCCTTCGAGGTGGGCAGCTTCAATTCGCCGGGGTCGCGGATCTCGTCCTGGTAGCGCAGCGTGTTCAGGACGATCATGTCGCCCACGCACACCAGCGCCGCCAGGTGCTGCTTGACGCGGATGACCACCGTGGCGATGCCGATCTTGCCGGCCTGTTGCAGCGTCTCGCGCAGCAGCGCATAGACTTTGTCGCCACCCTTGGACGGCGCGAGGTAGTAGGGGGTGTCGTAATAGAGCAGCGAGACTTCCTGGGCGTCGACAAAGGCAAGGATGTCGATCGTCTGGGTCGCTTCCGGATTGGCCTGGCGCAGGTCTTCCTCGGACAGCACGACATATTCGCCATCGGCATATTCGTAGCCTTTGACGATATTGTCCCAGGTCACTTCCTTGTCATTGTGCTTGTTGTAGCGCTTGTAGCCGACCGGCGCAAAGTCGCGCTTGTCGAGCATGGCCAGGTCGAGCGACTTTTCCGTCACCGCCGGATACAGCTCGACCGGGATATGTACTAGGCCGAAGCTGATGGCCCCTTTCCACAGGCTGCGTGCCATGGCCTATTCCCCCACACTGCCCGTGATGGGCAGGACAATGCCGGTGATGTAGCTGGCGCAGCACGGTGCTGCCAGGAACACGAAGGCCGGCGACAATTCCTCCGGCTGGGCGGGTCGGCCGATATCGGTGCTGGCGCCGAAGTGCGCGATGTCTTCGGCCGAGGCGTCGGCCGGATTGAGCGGCGTCCATACCGGGCCCGGTGCGATGGCGTTGACGCGGATGCCCTGGTCCAGCAGGTTGGCGGCGAGCGACTTGGTCAACGCATGGATGGCGCCCTTGGTACTTGAGTAGTCAAGTAAATGCTTCGAGCCGCGCAAGCCCGTGACGGAGCCGGTGTTGATGATGGATGCGCCGCGCCGCAAATGGGGCAGGGCAGCCTTGGTCATATGGAAGCTGCCGAACAGGTTGGTGGCCACCGTATCCCGGAAGCGCTGCTCGCTCAGTTCCATGACCGTATCGGCATGGGCCTGGAAGGCGGCGTTGTTGACGACGATGTCGAGCCGGCCAAAGGCGGCGATGGTTTGCGCCACGGCGTCCTGGCAGAAGCGCTCATCGCGGATGTCGCCGGCGATGGCCAGGGCGCGCCGGCCTTCGGCCTGCACGTGCTTGAGCGTGGCCTGGGCGTCGTCGTGTTCGTTCAGGTAGACGATGGCCACGTCCGCTCCCTCGCGGGCGAACAGCACCGCCACGGC
>JAZJYP010000043.1:10002-62430 GCA_040390345.1 Pseudomonadota bacterium
GTGATGATGGCGGCCATGCCGTCGAGCTTGGCGCTGCCCTTGTACTGCTCAGCGATGAAGCGTGGCTTGACTTGCATCTGCGCCTCCTTGTCCGGCTTGGCGATAGGGCGCTGGTGCAAAGGCGGTTCGAGCTGGCGCAGCGCGCTGGTCTGCACGGCGCCGTGCTGGCGCGATGTCGATTCCATGATGGCCTCCACGTTTTGTCCGGCCCCAGTATCGCGGCGCGCCATAGGGAAAACCGTTCGCACACACACACACAAAGGGCGTGCTTTTATGGCAAACTAGGCAAGGCAACAGTCACCAGGAGTTTGAATGCCTCACCAGTCCGACGCCCAGCTCAGCCAGGTGGGTTTGTATCTGAGCCCGTCCGGCCAGCGCCGGGTCGCTTTCCAGGCGGCCAGCGCGGAACGCTTTGCACGCCTGTTCGTGGCCGACGGCGCCGAACAGGCCACCACCTTCCTCGGTCAGCAAGCGATCGACTTGCTGATCATCGACCTCGAACGTTTCGACCGCAGCATCGATTTGCGCACCCTCGGCGCCGTGGTGGCACTGCGCGGCGGCGCACCCATTCTCGTGATTTGCCCCTTTGCCAATGCCTGCTGGCTGTCCGACCTGATGGCCTACGGTCCGATCGACTATGTCATCGGCCCGGTGGCCGATGGCGCGCTGGCCGACCTCGTCACCACCCACCTGGCCGCCGGCGCCCAGCGCAGCCTGTCCGACAGCACGCGCGAAGAGCAGGCCCTGCGCGAACTGCTGGCCATCCGTTCGCGCCTGCAATCGGCGCTGGTGGAGGTTGACGACCTGGGGCGCGTGGCCGAACAGGTCTGCGTGGAGCTGTGCAGCTTCCCCGATTGCATCCACGTGGCCCTGTTCCACCAGGACTTGAACGATTTGCGCATGGAAGAGCAGTATTCGCCCACGGGCCTGAACCTGGTGCGCATCCTCAACCGCAGCGACCACCTGCTGCAGTCGCCGCTGCGCCATGCCTTCCCGGGCCTGCTGGCCGCCTGCACCGGCGCGACGGCCTTCCTCGATGCGCCCGAAAAATCGGGCGAACCGGAACTGGCCATCGCCCTGCGCGAGCGCGGCGTCGAAATGGTGCTTGGCCTGCCGATTCCCGTGGGGCCGAACGGCGCGCCGCGCGGCTCGCTGTGCCTGATGTTCGACCAGGCCAAACGCTTCACCCACGACGAACTGGCCACGCTGGCCTCGATCGCGCAACTGGCCGGCTTTGGCTTGCGCATGGCCGCGATGGGGCGCGAGAACGAACAGCTGCTCACCCGCGTGACCCACCTGGCCACGACCGACGCGCTCACCGGCGTGATCAACCGCCGCCGCGGCGAAGAGCTGCTCGAGAAGGAAGCGCGGCGCGCGCGCCGCTACAAGGTGCCGCTTGGCCTGATCATGTTCGATATCGACCGCTTCCGCGACATCAACGAGCAGTTCGGCCATCCCTGCGGCGACATGGCGCTGCGCACCGTGGCGCAATTGACACTGGCGATGCTGCGCTCGTCCGATGTGCTGGTGCGCTCGGGCGGCGAAGAATTCCTCGTCATCGCGCCGCACACCGACGCCATCGACGGCCTGAAGCTGGCCGAAAAAATTCGCGCCATGCTTGCCCAGGCCGACATGCCGGGCTGCGACCGCCTCACCGTCAGCCTCGGCGTGGCGCAGTTGTCGGAGCAGGAAAGCGGCGATGCACTGACCCAGCGCGCCACGGCGGCCCTGTCGCGCGCCAAGCGGGCAGGGCGCAATTGCGTCGAACTGGCGATGCAGTAGGCGGGGCGGTGCGCGCAATCGTGCTTGCCATGGCCCTGGCGGTGCCGCTGGCGCCTGCTGCGGCGGGCATTGTCCTGATGGTGGAAGACGCCGCAGCACCCTGGTCTGCGCCGGACGGCAGCGGCTATGCCAATGACCTCGTGCGCGCGGCCTATGCGGCCGTCGGCGAAAAGGTGGAGCTGCAGGTGGTGCCGTATGCGCGCTGCAAGCACTTTGTCATGCGCGGCATGGCGGCGGGCTGCTTCAGCATGTCCGCGGCGCCGGAACTGCATGGCCTCGTCAAGTTCGCCGACGCGCCGCTGTTCCGCGTGTTCCCCCGTTTTTATTTCAACGCGGCGCAGGCGCATGCCATCGGCAAGGAAAGCGATTTCAAGCCCGGCATGCGCATCGGCGTCGTCAATGGCTATGAATATCCGGATTCGGTACGCGCCCTGGCACAACGCGGCGTGGTGCTGGAAGAGAGCCGCTCCGAAAGCACCAACCTGAAAAAGCTCGCGCTCGGCCGCCTCGATGCGGTGCTGCTCATGACCGACGCACTCAAGACCGACGCCGTGCTGCTGCGCGAGGCGGAAGTGGACAACGTGGTGTTTGGTTTCGCACTGGCGCCGATGGGATCCTACCTGGGATTCAGCGGCCAGCGCGCCGATGGCGAACTGGCGCGCAGCCTGTTCAACCGGGGCTATGCGCTCATCAGCGCGAATGGCGTCAAGCGCGCGATCGCTGCGAAGTGGCAGGTGCGAGTGGAGCCATGAGCATGTGCGGCTCGTACAGGCGCCAGCTGTTGCGCCCCGCGGCCTTGGCACTGTACATGGCGGCATCGGCGCAGCGCAGCAGGGTGGCGCTGTCGTTGCCGTGCTGGGGGTAGAGCGCCACGCCAATCGACATGGCCACCTGCAGGCTGTGGCCATCGACGTCGATGCAGCCGGCACCGAGCTCGTGCAGTTTGGCCGCGACGGTGCGGGCGTCGAGGGCCTGGCCGTCGTGCTCCATCAGCACCACAAATTCGTCGCCGCCCAGGCGCGCCACCGTGTCGCTGGCGCGCAGGCAGTGGGAAATGCGGCGTGCGATTTCTTTTAACACCTGGTCGCCGGCGCCGTGGCCAAGGCTGTCGTTGATCGTCTTGAAGTGGTCCAGGTCGATGAAGATCAGGGCCAGGCCGCTGGCGCGGCGCTGGGCCAGTTCGATGGCGTGGGCGAGCCGTTCGCTGAAGGTCTGGCGGTTGGGCAACTGGGTCAGGCAGTCGCGGTAGGCCAGCGCCTGCAACTGCATCTCGGCCTTCTTGCGCGCGGTGATATCGACTGTCACGCCCAGCAGGCGCACCGGGTTGCCGCTGTCGGCCACGCGGCTGATGCTGCTGCGCACCCAGCGCTCGCCGCCGTCCGGATGGCGCAGGTGGTGGTCCACATGCCCCAGCATGTCCAGGCGCGGCGTGCTGGCGCGCAGGCGCTCGCGCCAGAAGCCTGGTTCGGCCAGCCACTGGGCGGGCGCGTAGCCGGTCAGCGCTTGCGCCTTGGCGCTCACATAAGTAAAACGCATTTGCGGCCATTCGGCCTCCCACACGACGCCGTCGATCCCGTCGAGCAGCGCGCGGTAGCGGCGTGCCTCGGCCTGGCCCGGTTCGGGCTGGGGCTGCAGCAGGCTGGTAAAAACGCGCAAGAGGGAAGCGGCGAAGGGGTTGCGTGGGGAGGTGCTGTCAGGCATAGTTAATTTCCAATGGGCAAGTATCATAACAGCCGCGGCCGCGCAAGAACAGGGCCCGCGGCGAAAAAAAACTAGAGCAGGGGCTCGGATCTTTCTTGATAAATTATGATTATCATGTAAAATGAAGCCATCAGCATGGAGGCCATCATGAAAGTGAGCAGGGAGCAGGCGGTCCAGAACCGCGAACGGGTTGTCGAAACGGCGGCGCGCTTGTTCCGCGAGCGCGGCTACAGCGGCATCGGCGTGGCCGACCTGATGAAAAGCGCGGGCCTGACCCACGGCGGCTTTTATGGCAATTTTGGCTCCAAGGAGGCGCTGATGGCCGAAGCGGTGAGCCACGCGATCGACCATTCGGTCAAGGCCTGGGACAAGATCACGGCCAAGCACCCCGACGATCCGCTCGACGCCATCACCAAGGCTTACCTGTCGCTGGCCCACCGCGACCATCCGGGCCAAGGCTGCGCGATGGCGGCGCTGGGGCCGGAAGTGGCGCGCCTCGCGCCCGGCGTGCGCAGCGCAATGACCGAAGGCGTGAGCCGCCAGATCGGCAAGCTGGCCGCCCTGATGCCATCCGAAGCCGAGGGCGACAAGCGGCGCGCCGCGCTGGTGGTCTTTGCCAGCATGGTCGGCGCGCTGGTGATGTCGCGCGCCGTCGACGACGAAGCCCTGTCCGAAGAATTCCTCAGCGCCGTGCGCGAATCGGTGACCGCCCCCGCATGATGCCTGGCGTGGTACGCTTGCGCTGTTTTTGACAGACAGGGAAGCGCATGCTGCATTGGTTGAGGCACTACCGGCGCACACTGCTGGCCGGCGACATCGGCGCCGGCATCGTGGTGGCGATGATGATGATCCCGCAGGGAATGGCGTACGCGCTAGTGGCCGGCCTGCCGCCCGTGGTCGGCATTTACGCCAGCATCCTGCCTCCCATTTGCTACGCCCTGTTCGGCTCCAGCATGACCCAGTCGGTCGGCCCCATGGCCATCGTGTCGCTGATGACGGGCGCGGCGATCGGCCCGCTGGCCGTGGCCGGCTCGGGCTTGTATGGCGTGCTGGCAGCGCAACTGGCCCTGATGTCTGGCCTGGTGCTGCTCGCTTGCGGCCTGCTGCGCATCGGCTTCCTCGCCAACTTCTTTTCCCGTCCCGTGATGAGCGGCTTTACGATCGGCTCGGCCATCGTCATCGCCTGGGGCCAGTTGCCGGTGCTGCTCGGTGGCGCCCTGCAAGCCTGGCATGCGTCCAGCGCGCTGCTTGGCCTGGGCTCCCTGCTGGCCCTGTGGCTGGCGCGCCGCTACGCTGCGCGCGCCCTGCAGGCGGTGGGCCTGTCGAAAAACGTCGCTGCCACCGGCGCGCGCCTGGCGCCGATGCTCATCGTGGTTGGCGCGACGGTGCTGGTGGCCCTGCTGGGCGAGCACGGCATCCGCACCACCGGCGCGGTGCCGCAAGGCTTGCCGCAGCTGAACCTGGCCACCTCCAGCACCCACTGGCGCGTGCTGGTGCAACCGGCGCTGCTGATTGGCTTCGTGGTCTTCCTGATCAGCATGTCGGCGGCGCAGTCGCTCGCGCTGGCGCGCCAGGAGAAACTGCAAAGCAATTACGAATTGATTGGACTGGGCGTGGCCAATATCGGCAGTGCGCTCTCGGGCGGCTTTCCGGTCACGGGCAGCATCTCGCGCTCCGCTGTAAATTTCGCGGCCGGGGCCAATACGCCGCTCGCGTCCATCATCACGGCGCTGCTGCTCGCCGTCGCGCTGGTGGCGCCCAACGGCTGGCTGGCCCTGCTGCCGATGCCGACGCTGGCCGCGACCATCATCATCGCCGTGCTGGGCATGCTCGAACTCGATACGCTGCAAATCTCCTGGCGCTACGACCGTAGCGACGCACTGGCCTTGCTCGCCACCGCCGGCGGCGTGCTGGTGCTGGGTGTGGAGGCGGGCGTGATCGTCGGCGTGGCGCTGTCGATGGGGACCATGATCTGGCGCGCCAGCCGCCCGCATATCGCGGTGCTGGGGCGGGTGGGCAGTATGGAACACTTCCGCAATATCGAACGCTATGCCTGCACGACGCTGCCGCAGATCCTGGTAATGCGCATCGACGCCGGCCTGTTCTTCGGGAATTCGGAAGCGGTGGGCCAGCGCATCGAGGATGAACTGGCGGCACGTCCGCAAACGCGCCACCTGGTGCTGGTTCTATCGGCGGTCAATTCGATCGATACCTCGGCCCTGTTCGCGCTCGGTGAATTGAACGCGAGCCTGCAACGGCGCGGTGTGCTGCTTCATTTTGCCGAAGTGAAGGGGCCGATCATGGACCGGCTCAAGGAGAGCAAGCTGCTGGAGGAGCTGACTGGCCGTGTATTCCTGTCCACGGCCATCGCCTGCGACGAATTGGTGGGCGAGCGCAGCGATACCCACCAACAAGATGCTTAGCCGCGCAAGGCGTCGAAGAAGATCCCCGGCAGCTTGAACCACGACGGCTTGACCTGGAACCCAAACAGCTTGCGCCCCACATTGTGCGACTGCTTGTTGTTGACGAACCAGGGCGGGTTGGGCAGCAAGGTCATCGCGCCACCGAGCACGCTGCGCGGGAAAGGCCGGAACGGTGCCTGCACCACAGTGCGCTGCGGACGGTCGAACATGAAAGTGTTGTGCACGCTGCCAATCCCGCTCTGCACATCATTGAGCACATGGCCCGGGAAAGCGCCCCACGGCGCCGTCGTCAGCAGGTATCCCAGTCCGGTCCACGCATTGATGGCGATGCAGCCGTAATGCAGCTCCTGCAGCAGTTCGTCAAAGCGCGGCCCCAGCGCCTTGATCGTGGCCGGGTGGATGATGATATTGGCGCCCAAGGTGCCGCGCAGACTGGTGTTGGCAAAGCGGATTGCGTCGCGCAGGAAGGTCTCGGCATCAAGGCCATCGAGCAGCTGCTCGCACAGCGTCGGCGCAAATACCTCGTGGCTGCGCGCATACACATCGGGCGTGCCGGCAGGAGGGAGTTCCACTACTTCGCGGCGCGCCCTGGCCCCGTCATCATTGACGCGCACGGCGCCCGCCTGGCAAGCGGCCATGGCCGACTGGCGGCTGGCCGCACCGGGATAGTAGGGCTTGCGGTCCGGCGCATCGGCCAAGGCCTTGCGCACGGCGGTGCGCAGGGCGCTCGTGTGTTCCCATTGCGCGGGTAGCACCAGCACTTGCGAAGCGACGCAATTGAAGCCGGAGTTGTGCAGCTTCTGGGTGGCGATGTGGCTGGCCTGGAAACGGATGTCGGCGGCGCTCCACGGGCCCGGCACGACGATGGTCGGGCACACGGCGCCCAGTTCGCTGGAAATCGGCTTGGGATTGAGCGGGCGGTTGGCGCGGCGGTTTTCCTGGCCTGCTTCACCGGGGCCGTAGACGATCAGGTCGTGCGTTTCCTGGCTGCCGGTGATATGGATCGTGTCGACCAGCGCATGCGTGCACAGTGCGGCGCCCACGTCGCCGGCACCGGTGACGAAATGCAGGTAGTCGAGCGCGATCAGCGGCGCGAAAATGTCTTCGAACACGGGCAGCAGGTAGTCGTTGACGGGATTGAGCTTGACGATGCAGACGGCTTTTTCGCTGAACAGCTTGTGCAGCGCGTCGAGCGGGGCGATGCTGGCGATATTGCCGGCGCCAAGGATCAACCCCAACTCGCCATCATTATGGTGGGTGCGGTAAGCGCGCGCCACGTTCTCGCCCAGGTTCGCTTCGGTCACGCCCGGCTCCATCCACACTTCGGCGCGCACGCCCGACAGCAGCAGGTGGTCGAAGATATTTTGCGGGAAGACTTCGACGGCCAGCTGGCCATTGACGGTACGCTTTTTCAGCTTGTCCAGCGCCGGACGGCCCGTCGCGGCAATGCCGGACAGGGTGGCGAGCAAATGGTCGCAGGTGGCAAGCAGTGCCCACGGGCCCGACGTCCATTCCTCGCCCTCGACCGGGGTGCCCGGCGTAATGTCCTTGGCCTGGCTGGACAAGGCCACCCAGCGCGCCGCCGCCGGGGCGATGCGCTCGCGTACCTGCTCCAGCAAGGCGATGCGTTCCTGTACCGCGAGTCCAGCCCAGTCCTCGCGGCGTGCTGCCAGGCGACCCAGCAGTCCTTCCAGTTGAGCGTTTGCTTCGAATGCGTTACCCATTATTGTTTGACCTTTCCGTCTTTGAGAAGCGCGGCGCGATCGAGTTCGCCGCCATCAGGGTGAATACACATGAATGAATCGAGACCGTCTTCGGTCCCGTAGGCTGGCAAGTTGGACAGGCTCGAACAAACGCGCCCGTCCTTGGTAAACACCATGTCACGCAACACCGTCACACGGGTCGGGCTAGGATAGCTCAAAAACGTCTTGGTGGCGGGCGTAAAACGCAGCACGCGGTCGGAGTTGTTGGCCGTGATCCAGATGTCGCCTGTCACCGGATGGACATTCAAGGCGTACGGCACTTCGTGCTCGCCGGGCGCCAGCAATGGCAGCGGATAAGAGTCGAACTTGCCGCTCGCCGTATGCAGCGCCATCAGGCCGCTGTCGTCGAAGGCCGGGATCCACAGCGTGCCGTCGCGGCCGAAGCGCGGTCGGCGCGGGCCCTTGAGCGGCGTGTCCATCTCCGTGATCGCCAGCGTCTTCGGATCGATGCGGCCGATTTTGCTGGCGTACAGCTTGGCGTACCAGATGCTGCCATCGACCGGATTGACGTCAATCCCGTAGGGGAAGGCCAGGATGTTATGGCCGAGCCACTTCTGGTGCGACAGGTCCAGGTGCAGGTTCTTGCCCGGGAACCAGCTGGCCAGTTTGAGGATCGTCGGGAACAGCTGGTCCGAGATCCAGCGGAACAAGCCGTTGGCCGGCAGGCGCAGCACCTTCATTTCTTCCGTCTTGGGATCGAAGCGCACCACCTGATTGGACGCGACGACGGTGAACCAGACCATGCCTTCCTTGTCGATGCGGATCGTGTGCGGGTAGAGTGCGTCACCCGGCACCGCATAGGTCTTGAAGGCGTGGCTGACCGGGTTGAAGGACATCAGCGTGCCGGACAGGGCATTGGTGATCCAGATCAGCCCATTCTTGGCCTGGGCCATGCTGTGCGGTCCGTGCTTGCCGGTGAAGATACCGATTGGCAGCTGCATCCCGGAGAACACGCCGCCGACGGGCAGGTCGCTGGCGGGCAGCGGATACTGCTCGACCTTGTGCGTCTTGCGGTCCAGGACCCAGAGGATGTCGTGGCCTTCGTCAGTGCCATAGAGCTTGTCGTCGTCGCCGACATCGGTATCGTGGATGAAGGACATACCGTCGCCAACGAGCCATTGTTCGACCTTGGCGCGTGCCAGTTCCGGCGTTGGTTTGTAGTCGTGTACGGCGCTGACAGGTTTGCCGTCGAAGCCGCGCGTGAGCACGCCCGAGACGGTTTGCAGTTCCGCGCCCGAGAGCTGGGCGAAATAGCCTTCCATCCGGTTGATCGTGGCGATCCAGGCGCTTTGCGGTCGCGGCGGGCGCGTCAGCGCATTGCCGACCTGGTGGCAGTACATGCACTGGCTGACGAAGGGGGCACGGTCGGCCGTCGAGGCCCAGGGCAGGCGCGCATTGTGGGCCGAGGCAGACAGCGCATCCGACGCTGCTTGCGGCGTAGCGAAATGCTTCAGGCGCAGATCGAGCGTGGTGCGCTCATCGGCCCTGGCAATGAGCTGGGCGCTGCCGTCTTCAAAATTGGCGAGGCGGGCGCGCACGGTCAGTTTGCCGCCAAAGTCGGTGCGAATCGCATAACTGCCGTCGGCGGCGGTGTAGACGGTGTCCTTGCGGGCGCGGTCTTCGCTGTGGACGGTGACCATCGCACCGAGCACGGGTTTGCCGCTCTCGAGGGTCACGGTACCGGAAAGGTTCACGGCGTGGGCCGAAGCGGCCAGGGTGAGCGCGAAGGCGCCTAGCATGAAACGGGTAGCGTGCATGGCGGCTCCTTATGCTTGCGGCGACTGGAACCAGGCGCGCAAGGATTGGCCGAACAGCAGGCAGCACAGGGCGATGATGGCGAGGATGCCCATCAAGGGGCCGCCCAGCACCAGGTTCGCCGCCAGCATGCTGGCCGAAATGGCCAGCTTGGGCAGGTGCAGCATGTCGCCCAGCCACAGGTCCAGGATCAGGATGATGGCGGTGAGCTGGTTCAGTTCGAGCAGGCGCTTGAACCAGGCCAGGCGGCGCCCGCTCCAGGCCAGCGCCGCGCAGGCGAGCAGGGAAGGGGTGGTGATGAAGTAGGCGTGGGCGTCAAGGCTCAGCGCAATCATGGCCGCTGCCGCCAGCAGGAACAGGGCACTCAGGATGGACGCCTGCAGTGGGCGGGTCCGGGTTTTCATTATGGGGTCTCCTCAACCGATGTCGTGGGGGCATTCTCGGCCCTCGACCCCATGCGCGGCTTGTCATTTGCTGACAATCGCTTATCATTTTATGCAGTATCGATCATCCCGTCCTGTTCCTGGAAGGTGCTGGGACTGACGCCATTGAGTTTCTTGAACGAGCGGCTGAAGTTGGCGATGTCGGTATAGCCGAGCCGGTAGGCGATTTGCGAAATGGCGAATTTGCCTTCGAGGAGCATCTGGCGCGCCCGTTCATTGCGGATCGACACGCCCAGGTCTCGGAAGCTGGCGCCCTCGTTGCCGAGGTAGCGGTCCAGGGTGCGCGCCGAGATATTCAGGATGGAAGCCAATTCGTCGAGCGTGGGCTGGCAGTCCTCCGCTTCGTTGAGCATCATCCGGACCCAGTCGCTCCATTTGCCGGCAGCGGCCACTTCCTGAAGCATCAGCTTGCAGCGCGCTTCGGCCTGTTGCAGGGCGCGCGTGTCCGTCATCGCCAGCGGCGTGTCGAAACGGTCGCAGCGCATCTTGATGCGCACACCGGGCAGCAGGTCGTCACCGAACTGGAAGCGCGCCTGCGGCACTTCGCGGTAGCGCGCCAGGTGGCGCGGGGCGGGCATGGACAACATATAGTCGCAACTCATTTGCCCTTGTGCCACCGCCGAGATCTGGGTCTGGAAGGACAGGGCCACCACTTCAGTGTGGAAATGCAGCACCCGCTCGGGCATGCCGCACAGGGGGATGAAGGCGAGGTCGGCCTCATTGCCGCGCCGGTCGTAGCGAAAGGTAAATAGCGGCGACATCAGCCGGTAGTAGCGCGACACCAGGCGCAGCATATTGTCGAGCGTGGCACTGCTGATCATGGCGTAGCCGAGCACATCGTGCGAATTGAGCTTGATCAGCTTCCCCAGTTCGAAGCCCATGTCGCCACGCCCTGTCAGGCGCTCCAGTTCGGCCAGCAGCGCGTCAACCTGGCTGATGGTCAGGCGCGCCTGCGCGTCGTTGAGGCTGCGGATCTGCGCCGCCGACAGGGCATCGCGGCAGGGCGTGCCCCGGGATTCAAGGAAGTCGATCAGTTGCGCGAAGTAACGCGCCGGCAGGGATTGTTCCAGGGCTTTCAATGCGGCCTCGATGTCGGTTTATGTGCCTATCATAATCGAAGCGGCGCGCCAGCAGCGTGGACTTTTCCCGGCCATGCCTTTGGCCGGCGACCGGGCAAATCGGTGCGCCGCTGTCGCCAAGCGGAAAAAACGCCAGCTTGGCGGGAAATCGAAAGTCATCCTTGCAACGGCTCCCTAGAATTTGCTGTGCTTCCCGGCACTGTCATTTTCTTCTGGAGGAAAGTCTGTGAAAACTCTGTCCCGTGCGCCGCTGGCGACGGTCCTTGGCTGCTTGTTCTTGCTGGCCGCGGCCTTGATGGTGTGGCTGGGCGTCGATGCCCATGCCTATTTCCTGCCCGCCGTGGCCCTCCTGGTGGCGGCGGCCTTGCAATGGCGCGGGGGCGGCCAGCGCTGGTTGCGCCGTCTGCTGTTGTGGAACCAATTTACCGGCCTGGTGCTGGTGCTGGACCTGTGGCTCGGCGACGCCCTGCACCTGCCCAAACTCGACATTTCGGCCGCCATGCTCCTGGCCAACCTGGTGCTGGGCGGCCCGCTGATGAGCGTGCTGGCGCTGCCCGCGCTCGCCTTCCTGCACTTCGGACCCAAGGATGCATCATGAAACTTCGCCTCTTCCTGGCCTGCGCCCTGGGTGCCTCGGCCAGCCAGGCCGCCATCGTCAGCGGCCATATCATCACCAGGGACGGCGCGCCGGTCCTCGGTGCCATGCTCACCGTGCATAGCGAAGACAAGCTGCGCAAGGAAACCGTCTACAGCGCCGCGGATGGCAGCTATGCGATCCGCACCGATTTCGGCGGCAAGCTCTTGCTGCGTGCACGCGTAGCCAACCTCAAGGACAGCGACAAGGAAGTGACGCTCGGGGTACAGCAGGCGGCCACGGCCGACTTCACCATGCTGCCCTTCGCCTCGGCTGATGAAGCCGTGCAGGCCCTGTCGGCCTCGGCCCACAATGCGCGCCTGCCCTGGGACAGCACCGGCCAGCGCGCGCCGTTTGTGAGCCAGTGCATGTATTGCCACCAGATCGGCAACGCCCTGACGCGTCCGCCGCGTCCGCAAAGCGCCTGGCTCGACACGATCGGCCGCATGGAGGGCTATTTCGCCCAGTTGAGCGGCAAGGAAGCGCAAACCATCAGCGGTGTGCTGGCGCGCGGCTTCGACGGCAAGTCCTTCGACACCGTGCACAACTACGCGCCCACGCCGGAACTGGCGCGCGCCAAGGTCGAGCAGTGGATGGTGGGCGATGCGATGTCGTTCATCCACGACACCGACGTCGGCGACGACGACAAGCTGTACGGCACCGACGAGGGCCACGACGTGCTGTGGGTGCTCGATCGCAAGACCCACAAGGTCGACAAATACCCGCTGCCGGCCAGCGACTTGCCGGCCGGCGGCGTGTTTTCCGGCATGCAGATGCCGATCGGGATCTTCACAGGGCAGCATGGCCCGCACAGCATGGCCCAGACCAGGGACGGCCGCATCTGGATCACCAATGCGCTGTCGTCGACGCTGATGTCCTTCGACCCGGTCAGCCACGCGTTCAAGACCTACCCGATCGGCCACGACGTGCTGTATCCGCACACGATCCGCGCCGACAAGGACGGGGTGCTGTGGTTCACCAATGTCGCTTCCAATCAGGTCGGCCGCTTCGATCCGCGCACCGGAAAAATGGACGTGCTGCGCCTGCCCAGCAATGGCGTGTTCCGCTGGGTCAGCGACATGCTCATGCCGACGATGCTCAAGCTGGCCAGCTGGTTCCCACACAAGAACCTGCACCTGGACCTGTCGCACCAGAAATGGCTGGGCCACAATATCCTCGCTTTCCCTTACGGCATCGACATCAATCCCAAGGATGGCAGCGTGTGGTACGCCAAGCTCTACGCGAGCAAGATCGGCCGCATCGATCCCAAGACGCTGGCGGTGACGGAATACGACACCCCGCTCAAGGGCCCGCGCCGGCCCCGTTTCGACCAGAGCGGCGTGCTGTGGATTCCCGCCTTCGACGAGAGCGGCCTGATGTCCTTCGATCCTGCCAGCGGCGCATTCACGTCAACACCGCTGCCCTTGCTGGCCAAGGGTGAGCATGAAGTGCCCTACGCCCTGAACATCGACCCGGTGCGCGGCGATATCTGGATCACGGCCAATAATTCGGACCGCGTGCTGCGCTATACGCCATCGAGCAAGACCTTCCTCAGCTACCCCAGCCCGACCCGGGTGACGGTGCTGCGCGACATGGCCTTCACCAAGGATGGCCGCGTTTGTTCGAGCCTGTCGAACCTGCCCGCCTACGGCACCGAAGACGGCGTCGATTCCTTCATGTGCATCAATCCGACCGGCGGCGAGCAAGACCGCGCGGCCATTCAATCCCATAAGGCCAGCCCATGAAGAACTTTGCCGACAAAACGATCTACATCACCGGCGGTGCCAGCGGCATTGGCCTGGAAACGGGCAAGCGCCTGGCTGCGGCCGGCGCGCGCATCGTCGTATTTGACTACAACCTTGCCGATGCCGCCATCGCCGCCATTGAAGCGGCCGGCACGGCGCCGGTCGCCAGCTACCAGGTGGACATGGCAGACCGCGCCGCAGTGCTGGCCACGGTGGCGCTGGCCGCCGTCCAGTGCGGCGCGCCCGACATCGTCATCAATAGCGCCGGCATCGGCATTACCGGCGAATTCGCCACCATGAAGTTCGAAGACTTCGACCGTGTCATGCAAGTGAACCTGTACGGCAGCCGGCACCTGTGCGAGGCGGTGCTGCCGCTGATGCGCGCGCGTGGCCGCGGCAAGATCGTGCTGGTCGCGTCGATGGCCGGTATCACGCCGGTGTATGGCTATACCGATTACAGCACCTCCAAATATGCGGTACTGGGTTTTGGCGAATGCCTGCGCTTCGAACTCAAGCCGCTTGGCATTGACGTGCAAATCGTCTGTCCCGGCGAGGTGGAAACGCCGATGGTGGTGGCCGAACGGGCCATCATTCACCCGGCCACGCGTGCCATGAAGGCGCTTGGCGGCCATATCTCGCTGGAGCAGGCGGTTGATGAACTGATCGCCGGGATCGCGCGCGGCCAGGCCCTGATCGTCCTGGGCGGCAAGGCGCGCCTGACCTTCTGGATGCGCCGGCTGGTGCCGCCATCAATCTGGTATGCCATCAGCGACGGCATCATCGCACGCGCCTTGCGCGCAGGGAGCCCGGCATGAGCGGCACCTTTATCCCGCCACTGAACCAGATCGCCTTCTCGGTGATCGACCTGCGCCGCACTGAGCAATGGTTCCGCGAAGGCCTGGGCTTGCTGCCGGCCGGCGGCGGTCGCCTGATGATGCGCGGGCCCTTGCCCAGCATGATCCAGGGCTTGCCGAAGGCGGCGTCGACCTGCTGGTGGCTGGTGGGCCGCAACCCCTGGTTCCAGCTTGAGCTGTTCCAGTTCGAAAGCCCGATGGCGCGGCCAATGCCAGCCGATTTCCGCCCTTGTGACACCGGCTATACGCGTATCGGCTTCACGGTGGCGGACTTCGACCTCACCCTGGAACGGCTGGCCGCGCTGGGCAGCCTGCCACTGGCGCCACCCATGGGCCCGGAAGGCGCGCGGCGTGCCTGCGTGCGCAACCCGGACGGCGTGTATGTCG
The DNA here is from genome assembly GCA_040390345.1 of Pseudomonadota bacterium. Classification (GTDB taxonomy): domain Bacteria; phylum Pseudomonadota; class Gammaproteobacteria; order Burkholderiales; family Burkholderiaceae_D; genus Telluria_A. The sequence goes on from JAZJYP010000043.1 coordinate 24,569, forward strand.
AAATCATGGAAGACGATCCGCTTGAAGGGCATGCCGGCAAGGAGCGCACCGGTTGCCAGGTGGCGATCCGTTCGGTGACGCTGTCGAGCCCTGCCTTCGCCGATACTTGCGCCTACCTGCGCGATGGCGTCGGCCTGCGTCAAAGCGAGGTGGCATTGCACGGGCCGGAACATGAGGCCTTGTGGGGACTTGCCGGCGCGCGCGTGAAATCGGCCGTGTTCGAGGGCGGCGACGTGCTGGTCGAAGTGGTGAGCTATCTTGACCCGCCGGGCAAGCCCTGGCCGCAGGGCTACCGCATCTGCGACCAGGGGATACTGAATATCGCGTTCGGGGCGCGCAACAAGTGCGACCACATGGCCGTGGTGGAGCGCCTGATGGTCTTCGGTGCGCAGCCGAACTGCCGCCCGGTCCACATTCCCGGTTCAGGCGTTGTGTACGTCAACGACCGGCACGGCTTCTCGATTGAGATGCTGTGGATGAAGGAGGGCAGGGCCGACCGCGCCTGGGGCTTTGAACCATTGCCGCTCGCACGGCGTCCGGCGCCCGACACCCACACGGTGGCAGCGAGCGTGCGCATCGCCGCCAGCCCTGAGCAGGTGTGGGACGTCATTAGCGACCACGAAGGCATGCGGCACTGGAGTGGTTTCGCTCCCATTGTCCTCGAACGTGAGGGTGACCTGTCACGCAATGGCTACGGCAGCGAACGGCGCATGCAGGGGCCGCCCGGCATCGGGGAAGTGTTCGAGCAGGTGATCGGCGAACAGGCACCGCATATGCTGCGCTACCGGGTGCTCAGGGGCTCGCCCTTCATTTGCCACCAGGGCCAGGTGCAGCTGCAACGCAGCGGCCGCGCGACAAAGCTCGATTGGACCATTCGCTTCCGTTCGCGCGTGCCCGGCATTGGCTGGCTGTTCCAGCGCATCCTGGCGGGCAAGCTCGCGACGCTGCTCGAGCGGCAACTCAAACCCTACGCCGAAGCGGCGGCGTTACAAGAAAATGAAGGGCAGCAGGCATGAACAAGAATGTCGTCATTACGGGCGTCTCCAGCGGCATTGGCCTGGCCGCGGCGCAAGTGCTCATTGGGCGCGGCTATCGCGTGTTTGGAAGTGTGCGCAACCGCGCTGACGCCGACCGTGTGCGCCAGGCGCTGGGCGGGGGCTTCACGCCGCTGCTGTTCGATGTCACCGACAGCGCCGGCCTGGCGGCCGCCGTGGCCGAGGTGCAGGCGGCAGTGGGCGAGCATGGCCTGGCCGGCCTGGTCAACAACGCCGGTGTGGCTTGCGCCGGGCCGCTGATGCATGTGCCGATGCAGGAGGTGCGCAAGACCTTCGACATCAATGTGTTTGGCCTGCTGGCCGTCACCCAGGCGTTTTTGCCGCTGCTCGGGGCGCGCCACGGCGCCACCCATGCGCCGGGCCGCATCGTCAACCTCAGTTCGATCAGCGGCGGGCTGGTGTTCCCGTTAGTGTCGGTGTATGCGATGTCCAAGTTCGCAGTGGAAGCCTTGTCCGACGGCTTGCGGCGCGAACTGTCGATCTACGGCATCGCGGTCAGTGCGCTGGAGCCGGGCGTGATCAAGACGCCAATCTGGGACAAGGGGCCGCCGCCCGGCGCGCCGGGCTACGAGGCGACCGATTTTGGCGGCGCCATGGCCGCCCAGCCGGCCATCTTTGCAAAGGAGTTGAAAAACGCGATTCCAATGGAAGTCGTTACCAACGCCATCTGCCACGCGCTCGAAGCGCGGCGGCCAAAGGCACGCTATCCGCTCACCGCCATGTGGCACGTGCGCAAGTGGATACCGGCCCGCTGGCTCGATCGGCTGCTGATCCGTGCGGCTGCCCTGAAAACCGCGCACTGAAAACGCGAACATCATGTCCCTCATCAAGAGACTCTGGCTGGCCGATTTGCCCGACATATCGGAGCGTCACCGCTGGCTTGCCGATCTATTCATGGTGCAATTCACCATCGTCTATATCGTACTGCTGGTGGCGACCTATCATTATATTTTCCTCGGTCCGCTCACCGGTGAGGAGGTCAGTTTTCGATTCGTTCTCTCCTGGCTGGCGGCTTGCGCCACCACGGGCGCACAGCTCGGTGTCGGGCAAATGCTGCTGTGGTTCGCCGTCGGCGCCCTGGTGCTCAATGTGTCGATCCGGGCACTGGTGATCCATCGCGCCTATCATGCCCACCAGGCGACTTTTGGGCATCCGCTGCCGCTCAATCAGTTGATCGGCAATGTTTGCACCAATCTACTCAATATGGCCTTCACGCCACTCGTACTTTTGGTGTTGGCCTTGCTGGCGCGCTGCAGCGGCTACAGCTGGGAAGATGGCTGGAGCACCATGACGCGCCTGCGTGGCCTGGCCGAGATGGGTATCGCGCGCGTGCCGACCATCGTCGACCTGCCACGTCCCCTGGCCTTCCTGGTCGTTTTAATGGTTGTCACGCTGGTGCATTACTGGGCCCATCGCCTGAGCCATACGATGCGCTTCATGTGGCTCGTCATCCATCGCCTGCACCATGTCACGGAAGACATCAGCCCTGTCACGACCCTGCCTTCGCTCATTTCTTTCCCCATCGTGTTTGTGCTGATGGTGCCCTACCTGTTCATCTTCGGTGCGCTTTCCAAGCTGTTCTATCCTGAGCCGCTGCTGTTTGAACTGATCGCTTTCAACCTGGTGATCATGGTGGCAGAGATGTACAACCACGCGGCGGCCCTGCACCAGACCACCACGCAGGCGCGCTGGCTGCGCTGGCTCGGTTTTTCATTCAGCCTGGCCGGCTACCATTTGCTGCACCATGCCAGCGACCGCGACGAGCGTTTTCGCAAGACGGCCTACACGGCCAACCTGGGGCCAGGCCTGTTCTGCTGCTGGGACAAGCTGTTCGGCACCTACCGTCCCCTGGGCGAGACGGTGCCGCTGACCGGGCTGGTGGGACGCCCGCGCCTGGTCACCAATCCCCTGCGCCTGCTGGTCGCCGGCGTGGCCCAGATCGCCTGCGAGCTGGCATGGAACAAATCGTGGCGCACGCGCTTCTGGATCATATTTGGCGACGTTGACTATGCGCCGCCGATCAGCAAGGACTTCATCCTCTACGACGAGGTGCTGCGTCAGCCCGGCAGGCGATGCAGCTTGTCGTCGAACTGATCCATGCGCGGAAACGACAGGGGCGCCAGTTCATCGAGCCCCTGCAAGCGGCTGCGGTAGGCATCGAGCAGGGCGCGCCGCGCGTCCTCGCTGATGTAGGGCACATGGTGGGCCACGAAGGGTGGCAGTACCGTCATGCCGGTATAAGCGAGGGTGCCGCGCAGGATGGGGCGCAGCATCTCGTTGAGTTCGCCGTGGATGCCGCCTTCGACCAGCATGTGCGGCTGGCCGCCGACGGTCACGGCCAGCATGGCCTTCTTGCCGGCGAGGCCGCCGCGCTCGTAGAAGCGCACGCCGCCGTAGCAGGCGCCGGAGATGAGCACCCGGTCAAACCAGCCTTTCATGATGGCGGGTGTCGAGAACCAGTAGATCGGAAAGTTAAAGATCAGCAGGTCGGCACGCAGCACCTTATCGAGTTCGGCCTGGATGTCCGGCGCCAGTGTGCCGGTCTTGTGGTTGTGGCGCTGCTCGAGCGCATAAATCAGGTAGTCCGGCCGGCCCCGGGCACCGAAATCGGCGGCGCTGGCGACCGGATTCCAGCCCATGGCGTACAGGTCCGACACTTCGACGGTGTGCCCCTGCGCGCACAGTTCGGCCTGGGCCAGGTCTTTCATGGCGGCGTTGAAGGAACGAGGTTCGTGGTGGGCATGGATGATCAGGATGTGCATGGTGGGCCTTAGCCGGTAATGTCTTTGCCGAAGATCGCACGGGCGATCACCAGCTTCTGGATTTCATTGGTGCCCTCGTAGATCTCGGCGATCTTGCAGTCACGGTAGATTTCTTCGACCCGGTAGTGCGATTGGTCAGCCCCCAGTTCGCGCATGAAGCCGTAGCCGCCGAAGATTTGCACCGCCTCGCGCGCGAACTCACCGGCCAGGTTGGTGCCATACCATTTGGCCATGGCAGCTTCCGGTTCAGGGAAGGCGAGGCCGCCATCCATGCGCAGCGCCGCCTTCAGGTACAGGTTGCGGGCGTTTTCGATGTCGGTGGCGCGTTCGGCCAGCTTGAACTGCCAGTACTGGAACTGGGCGATGGCCTTGCCGAAGGCGCGCCGCGTCTTGAGGCGTTCGGCACTATGGTCGAACAGGGCCTGGGCCATGCCGGCGCCGCTGGCGGCAATGCCGATGCGGCCATAGGTCAGTGTTTGCAGCGCGATCTTCAGGCCCTGGCCAGGCTTGCCCACGACGTTTTCGTGCGGCACTTTGACATTGTCGAAATAGATGTCGGCGGTGAGCTGGGCGTGGTTGCCCAGTTTTTTGTCCGGCTCGCCGACGCGCACACCTGGCCAATCCAGTTCCACCACCATTTCCGTCATGCGCTCGCCATCCACGCACAGCAGCACCACGAAGTCGGCCACCGGCGCGTTCGAGATGAAGCGCTTGCGGCCATTGACCACATAGCCCTCCGGCGTCGATGTGGCGACGGTGCGCATCGCCTCGACGCTCAGGTCAGTGCTGGCGTCCGGTTCGGTAGTCGCAAAGCTGCCGATCTTGCTGCCGTCGAGCATGGGCGCCAGGTAGCGCCGCTTGATATCGTCCGAGCCATGCTTGAGGGCGTTGCCGGCCAGGATGCAGTGGACATCGACAATCGCCGCCACCGAATTGGAATGGTAGGCCAGTTCTTCGATCATGATGGCGGTGGCGGCCACCGGGTGCGCCAGCCCGCGCCCGCCCACGTCGGCGGCGAAGGGAATGCGGAACAGGCCCGCTTGCGCCATCTTGGCGAACAGCGCGCGGGGGAAGGCGGCCACCGATTCTTCGGTGTGGCCAATCGCGTAGGCGACCGGCGCCACGTGTTCGTCGGCGAAGCGGCGCACCTCGGCGCGGATGGCCTGCAATTCGGCCGGCAGGTCCAGGTCGTGGTAAAGGCTGTCCTGGTAGCGCTGCGGAGGGAGGGTAGTGGTCATGGATGTATTTCCGATGGGTTGAAGGCGTGGCATGCACTGTAGTGGCTGTGGTGCTTCGTTTGAAGAGGCGAAAATGACATATACTGTGCCAATTCCGCCAATCGCCTTTGCCATGCCTGTCGCCGCCATCCTGGGATTCGATGATGCCTATGCCTCCGTGCTGGGCGGGTTTGCCGATATGCTGCAAGTGGCCAACGCGCACCTGCGCAAGCAAGGCGCGCGCGAGAGTGCCTTGTTCGAGTGGCAGTTCCTGTCGGCCGATGGCCAACCCGTGCGCGCCAGTAATGGTTTGAGCCTGGCGATGCATGCCTTGCCGCCGCGCCGGAAGTTCGACCTTGTCTTCATCCCCAGTGTGCATTACCGTGGCTGGCGCCCGTTCTGCGCCTTCCTCGCGCGCCAGCAAGTGCTGCGCGACTGGCTGGTGGCCCAATGGCAGCAGGGTGCCTGGCTCAGCGCCAATTGCACCGGCACGTTTTTGCTGGCCGATACCGGCTTGCTGGAGCAGCGCACGGCGACCACCACCTGGTGGCTGGAGCAGCAGTTCCGCGCCCGCTATCCCGGTGTGGACCTGCAGATGCGCCCGGCCGTAACGGAATCGGAGCGCCTGGTGTGCGGCGGCGCCCATGCCACTTTCCTGCTGCAGTCAATTCGTGTGCTGACCCACTTCACGGGCAGCGCCATCGCCATGCAGTGCGCGCGCAGCATGCTGATCGACGTGACGCAGACGACGCAAACGCCATTGCAGCCCTTGATCGGCGACCAGTCCCACAACGACGCGCTGATCCACAAGGCGCAGGCTTGGCTGCAAGACCACCTGGGCGGCCCGGTGCGCATGGCGGCGCTGGCGCAGCAACTGGCGGTCAGCGAACGCACCCTGATCCGCCGTTTCAATACCGTGCTGGGACAGTCGCCGCTGGTCTACCTTCAGCACCTGCGCATCGATACGGCCCGCGCCCTGCTCGAAGCGGGCGACCTGAGTACCGAGCAGATCGCCCAGTACGTGGGCTATAGCGATGTCAGTTCGTTTGTGCGCCTGTTTCGGGCGCGGATGGGATTTACGCCGGGCGCTTACCGGGCGCGCTTCCTGTCGCGGCCTTGACGCGGTATTCGTCGGGGCTCATGCCGCTGGCGGCGCGGAAGGCGTTGCTGAAGCTGGCCGGATGGCCGTAGCCGAGGCGGTAAGCGACCTGGGTGATGGAATTGGCGCGGTGCCTGAGCAGCTCGCAGGCGCGCTGGTAGCGCACCTGTAGCGCGAGCTGGCGGAAATTGACGCCTTCGCGCGCCAGGTAGCGCGACAGGGTGCGTTCGCTAATGTTCATCAGCTCGGCCAGTTCGGCCATGCTGGGCTGGCAACCGTCGGCCTCGCGCAACATCAGCTCCACCCAGTCGGCCCATGCCTGTGCGCGCGGCATGCTGTCGCGGTATTCGGACAAGTCGACTTCCCGCGTAGCGGCCTGCGGCGCGAAGCTGAGCGCCTGGTCCAGCTGTGCGGGCGCGAAGGCGAAGCGCACTTCCGGCAAGGGCAAAGGCCCGAAGTGGAAGCGCACCGGTTGCAGCTGCCGGTATCGTTCGGCATGTGGCGGCGCATCCATCGACAGGTAAACGTCGCACTCGAACTGCAACTGCGGCATGCTGGCACTGACCTGGCTGCACAGCGAGACCGCATGGATCTCGAAGAAGTCGTGCAAGGTCGCCGTGCTGACGGTCGCCGACGGGCGGTACACCAGTTCGCCACCGTGCGCATCGCGCCGGTAGCGCACAAAAAAACTCGGCGTGATCAGGCAAAAATAACGCGCCACCAGGCGCAAGGCCTGGTCGAGCGTGGCGCAGCGCTGCAGGGCAGGGGCGAGGGCGCCATGCATGCCGACCGAGATGCCCAGCCCCAGGTCGAATCCAATGTCGCTGCGCCCGCTCACCCGCGCTGCCATGCGCAGCAGCTGGTCGGTCTGGGCCAGCGACAGCGTCGCCTGGGCGGCGTCCGGCGGCAGGCTGGCCAGCCCGCTGGCGGCGAGGATGGCGTCGAGCCGGTCGGGATGGGCGGAGCGCAGGTAGTCGATCAGGGCGCCGAAATAGCGCGCCGGGACGGCGGGTTCGTAGTGGGGCAAGGCGAGCTTCCATCAGCACATGCAAGGCCTCCATGATAACAGATTGGCGGCAAATCCTAAGTCAAGCCGCGCGCACTTGGCCACAATGGCTGGTCCATAGCAGCTGCGTTCCCACGTCATGAATGCCGGTTTCCTCTCCAGGTTTTTTCCCATCGCGTCGCTGCGGCGCGAGCCCTTTGTCCATTTCCTGCTGCTCGGGGCACTGATCTTCGGCGTCCAGGCGCTGCTGGAACGCCAGGGCGACGCCCGCCGCCAGGTCGTCCCCGGTGCGGGCGAGCTTGTCCATTTGCGCGCGCAGTATGCGAGCCTGTGGGGACGCGAACCGGATGCCGGCGCCATGGAGCAACTTGTCAAGGACTGGGCGCGCGAGGAAGTGCTGTACCGCGAAGCCGTGGCCCGGGGCCTGGACCGCGACGACGTCATCGTGCGTCGGCGCCTGGTGCAAAAGATGGACTTCCTGGCCACGGCCGACGCGCGCAATCCCAGCGATGCCGAGGTCGAGGCTTACTACCTTGGCCACCAGGGGGCCTACGATGGCGGATCGGACATCAGTTTCACGCAGCGCTTTTTCCGGCATGCCGCCGATGCGCATGCGGCGCTTGCGCTCGTCAAGGGCGGCCAGGCCGTTGCGGGCGAACCTTTCATGCTGCCCGGCGCGAGCGTCGCAACAAGCCGCAGCGCCATTGCGCGCGACTTTGGCGAAGCCTTTGCCGCTGCCGTTGCGGCCGCGCCTGCCGGTGCCTGGACAGGACCGGTCAAATCGGCCTTTGGCTGGCACCTGGTCCGTATCGAAGCGCGCCACGCCACCGACCTTGCGCGCTTTGCTGCTGTGCGCGAACGCGTGCGTGCGGACCTGGTGAACCAGCGCCTTGATGCCGCGCGCGAGGCCAGCTACCAGCGCCTGTTGCAGCACTATCGGGTGGCCGACGCCGGGCAGCTTGCGCCATGAACTTGCGCAGCCTTTATTTGGCACTGGCCCTCTGGCTTGGCTGTCTGCTGCCGGCAGGCGCGCATGAGAGCCTGCCCGCTTCGCTGCTGCTCACGGAAGTGGCACCGCAGCGCTTCGACGTCGACTGGCGCATTCCGGCCACGCAAGGCAGCGCGCCGGTCGTGGCGCCGCGCTTTCCAGCCGGTTGCGCCGCCAGCGCGCCGCCGCAATCCGTCGATACGCCGGCCGCGCAGCGACTGCGCTGGCAGGTCCAATGCAAGGCGCTCGACGCGATCGCCTTCGACGGTTTCGGGGCGAGCATGATCAATGTGCTGACCCGTATCGCCTACCTTGATGGCCGCGTGGTGTCGGAAATGAGTTCTGCCAGCCATCCCAATGTGCTGCTGGCCGGGCCGGCGCACATCGGCGTGAATGGCTACTTTGGCCTGGGCGTAGCGCATATCCTGTCCGGCTACGACCACCTGCTCTTCATCCTGTCCCTGATTCTCCTGATCCCCGCCCGCTGGCGCCTGCTGCAAACGATCACCGCCTTCACGCTGGCGCACAGCATCACGTTGGCGCTCGCGGCACTGGGGTTGGTGCATGTGCCGGGTGCGCCGGTGGAGGCGACGATCGCTTTGTCCATCGTCTTTCTCGCACGCGAACTGGCGCGGCCTTCGGCGCCGCAGGGCATGACGGCGCGGCGGCCGTGGGCCGTCGCCTTCTGTTTCGGCCTGCTCCATGGCCTCGGTTTTGCCGGTGCGCTCAGCGAAGTGGGACTGCCCGAGGGCGCCATTCCGCAGGCACTGCTGTTGTTTAACCTTGGGGTCGAAGCCGGCCAGCTGGCTTTTGTCGGCGCCGTGCTGGCCTTGCTTGTGGTAGCGAACAATGCGCGCGTGGGCTGGCCGCGCTGGAGCCGCCAGCTTGCCAGCTATGGCATCGGTTCGATATCGGCGTGTTGGCTGTTGCAGCGCCTGGCTGCATTGGGATGGAGCGGAATCACTTGAAAAATAAACTTAAATTATTCGGCAAGGGCTTGCTGCTCGCTGGCCTGGTCGTAGCGGGCGCGCTTGCGGCGATCCTCAAGTTCGGAATGGGTAACGAGCTGCTCTGGATGCAGCCGGCCGCGCAGGATGTCGGCCACGCCATTGCACCATCGAGCGCGGCGCGGCCCCCGGCCAATCCGCTCAAGAACGCGTATTTTGGCGAGACCCACGTGCATACCGGTTATTCGCTCGACGCCAACCTGTTCGGTACCAAATACGATCCACGCATGGCGTATCGCTTTGCGCGCGGCGAATCGGTGTTCCTGTCCGAGGCCCATGCCTACCAGCGCATCAGCGCGCCGCTCGATTTTGTCGCAGTGACTGACCACGCCGAGGGCATGGGCGCCACCGTCCAGTGCAACGACCCGAACAGCAAGACATACTGGAGCCTGGACTGCATCGGCGTGCGCTACAAATTGCTGGTGACGTACAAGCGCCTGATGGCCAACGTGAAGCAGCAGGGCAAGCAGACCGGCAGCTACAACCCTGGCATGTGCGGCGACGGCGGCAAGGACTGCATCGAGGCGGCCAAAAGCATCTGGCTCGACGAACAGAATGCAGCCAATGAATATTACCAGCCGGGCGTATTCACGACCTTCATTGCGTATGAATTCAGCCCGACCCTGGTGCAGGGCGGCATGCTGCACCGGAACGTGATTTTCCGCGGCAGCAAAGTGCCGGACAGTGTCTTCAGCGCCTTTGACGGTTTTGCCGAAGACATGCTGCGCTGGCTCGAACGCACATGCCAGGGCGAGTGCCAGGCCTTGTCGATCCCACACAACCCCAACCTGTCCTGGGGCCTGATGTTTGGCGACACCAACAGCGACGGCACGCCCCTGACGCGCGAAAACCTGGCCTTGCGCGCCCGGCTGGAAAAGCTGGTCGAGATCTTCCAGATCAAGGGCAATTCCGAGTGTGCGGCCGGTATCAACAACAATGACGAGCAGTGCCAATTCGAAAACCTGTGGCCGGTCTGCACGCCGGAGCAGCTGGTCGTCGATCCCAAACTGGCCCAGCACGCACCGCGCTGCGTGGCGCCGCACGACCTGGTGCGCAATGTCCTGAAGAAGGGACTGGCTGCGGAGACGAAGTGGGGCTTCAATCCCTTCAAGCTGGGCTTCGCTGGCGGTGGCGACAACCACAATGCCACGCCCGGCGACACCAATCCGGCCACGTTCAGGGGCCACGCCGGCGCTCCCGACGGCACGCCGGAGCTGCGCCTGGGGATCAAGCACACGGTCGTTGGCGATGCGCTTGGCATGCCCGTTGCCGCCCTCAATCCCGGCGGCTTGACCGGCGTCTGGGCTGAAGAAAATACGCGCGAAGCCATTTTTGACGCCATGAAGCGCAAGGAGACCTTTGCCACCAGCGGCACCCGCCTGCGCGTGCGCCTGTTTGGCGGCTTCGGCCTGCCGGCCAACTTGCACCTGCAGGCAGATGCCGTGGCCACGGCCATCAAGCTGGGCGTGCCGATGGGCGGCGACCTGCGCGCGGCCAAGCCGGGCGAGGCACCAGGCTTCCTGGCGATGGCCCTGCGCGACGCCAATTCGGCGCCGCTGCAAAAAATCCAGATCGTCAAAGGCTGGACCAGCAATGGACAAACCCAGGAACGGGTCTACGACATTGCCTGTTCGGACGGTTTGCGCCCCGATCCTGCCAGTCACCGCTGCGCCGACAACGGCGCCACGGTCAAGCTGGCCGATTGCAGCATCAGCCAGGACAAGGGCGCGGCACAGCTGGCAACGACATGGACCGATCCGGACTTCCAGGCCGGGCAGGCGGCCTTCTACTACGTGCGCGTGCTGGAAAATCCGGTGTGCCGCTGGAGCCAGTATGACGCCAGCCGCCTGCACGTGCCGCACCCGGCCAATGTCCCGCCGACGATTCAGCAACGCGCCTGGGGTTCGCCGATCTGGTACACCCCTGCGCAACCATAATCACAAAAGGAGACCCACCATGCATACCCTGAAAAACGCGGCACCTGTCGCCATGCCTGCACGCCAGAGGCACAACCTGCTTCTCGAATATGTCGGCGCCTGGAGCACAGTGGCCTATATCTCGATTTTTGGCGGCGCGTGGTTCTTCCTGGCCCATTTCATGCCGCCCACTTCGCCCACGGAAACCGCCACCGGGATGGCCACCTTGTTCCGCGAGCACAATGGCATCATGATGGTGGCAAGCTTGCTGATGATGATGTCGAACTGGGCCTTGCTGCCATTTTCGGCGCTGCTGACGCTGATGATGCACAAGATCGAAGGCCGCGCCGGCATGCTGACCCTGATGATGGGTTTTACCTGCGCCACCTTCCAGGTCTTGAACTTCTACATGGGCCTCGGCTTTGCGCTGGCAGCCTTCCGTCCCGAACGTGCGCCGGAGTTGATCCAGCTGGCCACCGACGGCGCCTTCCTGCAGGTGCTGGGCGGTATTCCGATGTTCCTTGGCGTCTGGAGCCTGTGTGCCTACGCCATCCTGGTCATGAGCCCACGCGACAATCCCATCCTGCCGCGCTGGTACGGCTACCTGAACCTGTGGGCGGCCATTTCCCTGATCCCGGAACTGCTGGTGTTCTTCTTCAAGACCGGTCCGTTCGCCTGGGATGGCTTGCTTGGCTTCTGGATCCCGGCCGTCGCCACCGTGGCCTACAGCTACCTGACGCCGCTGGCTTTCCTGCCCGCGCTGCGCAAGCATTTCGCATGAGGCAGGCGGCGGCGCACGTGCCGGGCGAAGCGGAACTGTGGATCTTCATCTTCGCAGACATGCTCCTGTTCGGCCTGTTCTTCGCCATCTGGGGCTGGCAGCATGCAACCGAGCCCGAACTGTTTGCCTGGGGCGCGGCGCAAATGAACCGCACGCTGGGTCTGGCCAACACCCTGGTGCTGATCACCAGTTCGGCCGCGGTTGCAGCGGGCCTGGCGCAGGCACGCCAGGGCCGTCCGGCCAGCCGGGCCTACCTGGCCGCAGCCATCCTGGGCGCCGTGTTCGTCGTGCTCAAGGTGGTCGAGTACAGCGGCCACATCGCCGCCGGAGCCGATCCCCGCACCAGCGCCTACTTCATGTACTACTTCGTCTTCACCGGCATCCATCTGCTGCATGTGCTGATCGGGATCGTGGCCTTGCTGTTCGTGGCGCAGCGCTGCCACCGGCTTGAACCTGGACGCGCGGCCGACGCCGCAGACCTGGTCTTGCTCGAAGGCGCAGGCGTGTTCTGGCACCTGGTCGACGTCTTGTGGATCGTGCTGTTTTTCGCCATTTACCTGGCCCGCTGAGGAATCAAGGAATGATCCATCGACTCTTGCGACGCCAGCCAGCCCTGGCACAGGTCTTTTGCGTCTGGCTGCTGCTGGTCGCTATCACACTGGTATCGGCGCTCGAAAGATCGGCGATCGCGCTCGGTTTTATCGCCGTGTTGACCGCGCTGAAGGTCGCACTCGTGATCTTCGATTACATGGAAGTAGGGCGGGCACCGCTGTGGCTCAAACTAGCTTGCATGGCCTGGATCGTTCTTGCCATCGGCGTCGTCAGTGTGCTGCTGGTATTCCCGCAGCCGATCGTGGCCCTCGTGCGTCACGCTGCGTGACATCCATATCACTTCAGGCGTTCGACGTCGGGCATCTTGAAGCTGCCGTTCCACAGCGATTCGCCTACGCCATACAAACGCAACTGCGGTACCGCGATGCTCTTTCCTATCGGGATCCAGTTGCTCTTGCCCTGCGGCGGCGGCGTGGCCCCGAAGTAGATGTCGACGCTGCCGTCGGCGTTGACCTTTAGCCGGTCCTTGTCGAACGAGCTCAGGCCCACCCGGTCCAGGTCGTTGTAGACAAATGCCCAGGTTGCCTCGTCGTAGGGCACGATGCTCCAGAACTGCGTCGCCGGAATGTCGGCCGGGACGTGGATGCGATAGCTGGCGCCGGCGGCGAAGGGCCGGCCCTGGCTGTCGGCGGAGGCAACCAGGTACATGACCGGCACCTTGCCAGGCAAGAGCTTCTTCGGGAAATAGGAAGCAGCGTGGAAGATGTCAGCGCGATTGTCGATCAGCACCTGGTCGGCGGTTTCGAATTCAAAGCCATGGTCAGGATCGGTGATCTGGCCCGCGCCCCAGTGGCGATCCTTCCAAAACGGATGATCGGCTTCGAGGTGCGCGGTGCGTCGCTGCATGTAAAAATAGGCGTCGACGATGGCGCGCTCCATAGCCGCCTTGACCTTGCCCTGCGGCGCGAACGGTTTGCCGCGCTCGATGCCGATCGAGGCCAGCATGCCCATCATGACCTTGTCGCGCGCCTTGACCGGTTCGACGCTGACCACCTCGTACAAGTCCTGATAGTAGTTCAGGTCATAGCGCGGCAGGGTGTAGGCATGGTTCGGATAGCCATCGACGATGCGGTTGGGCGCCGGATTCGCAGCCTCGGCCAACGGATAGATGCGCAGTGTGCGGCCGTACTCGACGGCTTCGGCATCGCTACCCTTGGGCCCGTGGATGGGACGTGCGGCGAGCGAGATGCGGAAGGTGTCGGAACGCACTGCGATATAACCGTCGGGTACCGGCAGTTCGTAGCCCGGCGGTAGCATCAGGTACTTGCCGCCCTTGCCCTGGTCCGGACCGGCCGGGCCGAGGCTCTCGAGCGTCACGCCCCAGGCATTGATGACCTGGGCGAACAGCAACGCCTTGTCGGTGCGGGCCGGTACGTCGATCACGACCGGGCCCTTGCGCAAATCCATATTGGCAGCGACGTAGGGCGTGGTGTTATTCGCCGTGAGCATCTCATGGCGCGATGTCGCCGGCTTCGAGAACGAGACGATATCGTTATCGTGCGTCTGGTTGCCCTCCATGACACCGAGCCGCAGGCGATGGGTGTTTACGAGCGGCATGCCCCATACGGCAGCCTCGAAGGCGCGCTGGTAGGCCACCTGGCTCTCCAGGTCGGCCACCGATGGCTTGGTCGCGGCTGGCTTGCCGCCGTGGTAGTTGTTGTCCGCTGATGTGGCGGCCATGCAGATTTGCGTGGCCAGCAATGCAGCGGCCCATGCGATTGATTTCATCTTCATCGTGTCTCCAGTATTATGTGTTTACAGCTGGCGCAGGAAGTCCAGCAGCAGCGCGTTGAACTGCTCAGGTTTTTCTTCCGGCGCCATGTGGCCGGCGTTGGCGATCATGTGTTTGCCTTTCAGCTTGGGCACCGTCTGTTCCATCGCGTCGTAGGCGCCCTTGCTCCAGCGGTTGCCCTCGTCCTCGGCACCGCCGATGTACAGCAGCGGACAGGCGACGCGCGCGCCAGCCAGGAAGGAGGTAATCTCCCAGTCGCGGTCGAGGTTGCGGTACCAGTTCAGCGGGCCGGTGAAGCCGGAACGGCTGAATTCGGCGACGTAATAGTCCAGGGCGGTGGAACTGAGCCAAGGCGGCAACTGCCTCGGAAGGGTCAGGGTGTTGGCCATGGTTTCGGTGGGCAGCATGACGGCGCGCCACTTTTCTGCCGACGGGGCGTTGGCCGACAGCGAATACAGGGCGCTGGCCATGGTCTTGCGCACGTCGCCGAAGTCGCGCTCGGCCTTGCCCGGCTCCTGGAAGTACTGTTGGTAGAACACCTTGTCCTTGAAGCCCAGCTTCCACATCATGGTTGGCGTGGCCGGCGAGCGCGGCATGAACGGCCCAGTGATCATCGCCAGTCCCCGCACCAGGTCGGGCCGCATCAGTGCCGTGTACTGGGCCACGCCTGAGCCCCAGTCCCAGCCTGCCAGCACGGCCGATTTTTCACCGAGTGCCGCGATCAGCCCGACCACGTCGCCAACCAGCTGGCTCAGGTCGTAGGCTTGCACGGCGCTGGGGCGGCTGGTCTGGCCGTAGCCGCGCTGGTCCGGAACCACCACGCGATAGCCGGCGGCCGCCAGCGGCGCGATCTGCTTGCGCCACGAATACCAGAACAGGGGGAAACCGTGCAGCAAGATCACCAGCGGGCCCTTGCCCGCTTCCACGTAGTGCATGCGGATGCCATTGACCTCGGCGAACTTGTGCTGGTAAGCGTCCGGATCATCTACCATTGCATCGCCGGCGCGGGACAGGCCGGGCAGGGTGGCGGCCAACAGGGCTGCGTTGGCGCTCAAGAATTGACGTCGTTGCATTTTTTTTGCTCGCATTGAATGTGATTGAGTTCGGGGTCAGGCCAAATTGGGTGCTTCGTGGGGCTGCACACGGCCAGCGCTCTCTTCCAGTTCGATGACGTTGCCGAACGGGTCGCGCCCGTAGACGGTACGCAGCCGCGGCCCGAGTCGTGTCGGTTCGCTGTGGAAGCGCATGCCGGCTGCCATCAGGCGCGCATATTCGGCGTCGATATCCTGTACGGCCAGGCACAGGTGGGTCAGCCCATGGTCGATCACGGGGCGGTTCGGATCCTGGGGTGCCGGATTGCCGGCCACGAACTGGAACATCTCGATCAACAGGTTGGTCGTGCGCAGATGGACCACGCGCGCCGACGTGCCCTTGACGGCCAGGATCCGGTCGGCCGTCTCGGTGCCTTCCGGCCAACCGGCTTCCATGACTTTCTCGAAGCCCAGCTGCGTGCAGTAGAAATCGATTCCCCGCTCGAGGTCCGGTACGGAAATGGCGATGTGGTTGGCGCCTAAAATCATGTTGTGTCTCCCATGCTGGTACATCATTGAGTGTGGTGTCCGCCCGAATTTGCGAACGGGCCCAGTGTCCCGCATGCCGGCATGGTGTACATTGTCATATGTCGCCAAGTTGGCGGTCTTTGCGAGCCTGGCATGCCACTGTACGAAGCCATCATTCCGTCGCGCTATACCCGTCTGTTGCTAGCGTGGTCGCATGGGCAAAGCCCGCGTGTGGCCAGCGCCATGCTGCGCGCGGCGGGCCTTTCCCGCAGAGCCTTGCGCGCTGACGATGCCACCGTGACGATGGGCCAGTTCGAGACCATGCTCGATGCCGCCGCCGCGCAGTTTGAGCGCTCCGATATCGGTTTTGAATTAGGGCGCCTGGTCACCTTCGACAGCCACGGTCCGTTGACGGCGGTGCTGGCCCGCTGCACCAGCGTGAACGAATTGCTGGCCGCATTCGCGCGCTACTACAAGTTGATCACGCCATGTTTTTCGGTGCGCTATCACCCCGGCGCCAGGCGCTGCGAGTATGTAACCAATATCATGGTGCCGATTGGCCATGGCGCCTTGCATGCGGTCCTCGACATGCACGCCGTGTCCATTTGCACCCAACTGAACGAGGCGCTGGGGGCGGTCACCGGCGCCGAAATTCATTTGTCCTGCGCACCGCCGCCCCATGCTGCCCGCTATCGCGAACTTGGCCCGATCACCGCGCGCTTTGGACGCGCCGCTTTGCCCCAGGTACGGCTGGTCTTTCCGGCTGCGCTCGGGTTGCGCGTGCCGGCGCACCGATTCGCGGTGAACAAGGTTGGCAACGCTGCCGCGCAGCTGGAGTTAGCGGCGGGCTCCTACGCGGCGTGGGTGGAAATGATGTTGCGCGAGGCGGAAGGCTTGCAGCCGACGCTGGAGATCTTGTCCGAGTTGCTCGCCATGTCGCCGCGCAGCCTGACCCGCAAACTGGCAGCGCAAGGCGCCGACTTGCGCAAGCTGTCGCTGCGCGTGCGCCACGAGCGGGCGTGCCGCCTGCTTGCCACCACCACGCAGGCGCAGGCCCAGATCGCGGCGCGGCTCGGCTATAACGACGAAAGCAGTTTCGTGCGCGCTTTCCGCGCTGCCGCCGGCATCACGCCGGGCAGATGGCGCCAGCGGCACGGGCCGTGCTTAACCGGCCCGGGTCCTGAAGAGATGTCGCCCTAGCACAAGTTTCCTGCGGTGCTTTCAATATGGCCACAGATGTGATGTCATGTTGTCATCGTGCTGTCTTTGTAGTCGAAAAATGACAAGCGAATGGCGAAAAATGACAGGCGCCTAATACTGCGTGGGGGAAGAATGCGAAGTGGGAGACACCCGTCCGACCTATAACTATATGCGAGTTTTCACATGACCCCATCGAAAGACATCGCCCTGTGCGCCCTGGCTGCCATCGGCGCCAATGCCGGCGCGCAGGAGAGCCTGCCGTTCCCGCCGCCGCCATCGGCCAGCGTGGCCAAACCGAGCATGCAGGAATCGACCCACCAGTGGCGCAAGGCGCCATCGCACCTGCCGGCCGATGCGCCGAATATCCTGGTGATCATGCTCGACGACGCCGGCTTCGCCCAGTCCGATGCCGTCGGTGGCGAGATCCATACGCCGACGCTGGCGCGCATTGCGCAATCTGGCATCAAATACAACGCTTTCCATACGACGGCGGTCAGTTCCGCCACGCGCGCCGCGCTGCTCACGGGGCGCAACCACCATCGCGTGGGCAATGGCCAGATCGCCGAACTGGCCAACGACTGGGATGGCTATTCGGGTGTCATCCCCAAATCGGCCGCCACCATTCCCGAAGTGTTGCGCGATTACGGCTACAGCACCGCCGCCTTCGGCAAGTGGCACAACACGCCGGCCAACCAGACCACGACGATGGGCCCGTTCGACCGCTGGCCCACTGGCCATGGCTTTGAATCGTTTTATGGTTTCATCGCTGGCGAAACCTCGCAGTACGAGCCGCGCCTGTATCAGAACACGACGCCTATCGAGCCGCCGCGCGATCCGAAATACCACCTGACCGAAGACATGGCCACGCGCGCCGTCAGCTGGCTGCAGCAGCACCAGGCCTACACGCCAAACAAGCCTTTCTTCATGTACTGGACGCCTGGCGCGGTGCACGGCCCGCACCACGTGTTTGCCGAATGGGCCGACAAATACAAAGGCAAGTTCGACAGCGGCTGGGACGCCTATCGCGAGCGCGTCTTCGCGCGCCAGAAGGAAATGGGATGGATCCCGAAAGACACGCGCCTCAATCCGCGCCCGGCCGGCTTGCCTGCGTGGGACAGTCTGTCGGCGGAAGAGAAGCAGTACCAGGCGCGCCTGATGGAAGTTTATGCCGGCTTCCTCGAACACGCCGACACCCAGGCCGGCAAGGTGGTCGATGAACTCGAACGCCTGGGCCTGCGCGAAAACACGCTGATCTTCTACGTCTTCTCCGACAATGGCGCCTCCAGCGAAGGCCTGCAAGGCTCGATCGATGAACTGCTGGCCCAGAACGGGATCCCCAGCAAGGCGGCCGACCATATCAAGGTACTCAATGAGCAGTTGGGCGGCCTGGCGGCCATTGGCACGGCCAAGACCGACAATATGTACAACGCTGCCTGGGCCCAAGCCAGTTCGGCGCCATTCCAGGGCACCAAGCTGATGGCGGGCTATTTCGGCGGTACGCGCACTCCGATGGCGGTGTCGTGGCCCAAAAAAATCAAGCCGGATGCCGCGGCGCGCACCCAGTTCCACCACGTGAACGACATCGCGCCGACCATTTACGAGCTGCTGTCGATTGCGCCGCCGAAAGTGGTCGATGGCGTCAAGCAGGACCCCTTCGACGGCGTCCCGATGGGCTACAGCTTCAACAACGCCAAGGCAGCGCCGCAAAAGCACACCCAGTATTTCGAGTTCATGGGCTCGCGCGGCATCTACCACGATGGCTGGATGGCTTCGGTGGCCGGCCCGCGCCTGCCGTGGACGCCAGGGTGGGGCGGTTTCATTGGCTGGAATCCAGCCAAGGACGCATGGGCGCTGTACAAGCTCGATACCGATTATTCGCAGTTCGACGACCTGGCGGCGAAAGAGCCGAAGAAGCTGGCGGAAATGAAGGCCCTGTTTGACCGCGAGGCAGTAGCCAACAAGGTCAACCCGGTTGGCGGCGGTGCGTTTGTGCTCTTGAATCCGACCCAGCGCCAGTCCTCGGGCCTGAGCGAATGGCACTTCACCGGCGCAATCACGCGCATGCCAGAACCTGTCGCACCGAACATCAAGGCGCGCAACAACCTGGTGACGGTGGCGTTGGACGCGCCGGCCAATGCCAGCGGCGTGCTGTATGCACTCGGCGGTGCTGGTGGCGGCTTGTCGCTCTACGTGGAAAACGGCTACCTGGTCTACGAATACAACGCGCTGCTGCTGCATCGCTTCAAAGTCCGGGCGACCGAGAAGCTGCCGGCCGGCCCTGTCCAGGTGCAGGTCGAAACCACGCTGGCCGGGCCCAAGCCCGGTTCGCCGGCGAAGGTGGTGCTACGTGTGAACGGTAAGGAAGTTGGCAGCGGCATGGTGGGGCTGACGGTGCCGTTCCTGTTCACGGCCAGCGAAACCCTTGACGTGGGCACCGACCTCGGTTCACCCGTATCGCTCGATTACGCGGCGCGCGCGCCGTTCGCTTTCAATGGCCGCATCATGGCCGTGGACGTGAAATACTTATGAGCGAACAGGGCCTGCACTTGATGGCCAAACCGATTGGCCCCCTGTGCAATCTCGATTGCGGCTACTGCTTCTATCTCGAAAAGGAGCAGCTCTATCCGCCGCGCGAGCGCTTCCGCATGTCGGACGAGAACCTGCGTGCCTATGTCGAAAGCTATATCGCGGCGCAAACGACGCCGGAAGTGGAATTCACCTGGCAGGGCGGCGAGCCGACCCTGCTGGGCATCGACTTCTTTCGCCGCGCCCGCGCCTGGCAGCGCCACTATGCCGGGACCAAGGTCATTCGCAACAGCTTGCAAACGAACGGCACGCTGCTCGATGATGAATGGTGCCGCTTCCTGTACGAGGAAAAATTCAGCGTCGGCCTCTCGCTCGACGGCCCGCGCGCCATCCACGACACCTACCGCCCCGACAAGCAGGGGCGTTCCAGCTTTGACGACGTCATGCGTGGCTTGCGCCTGCTGCGCCAATACGACGTGCCTTTCAATGTGCTCGTCACCGTCACGCGCCACTCAAGCGCCTATCCGCTCGCGATCTATCGCTTCCTCAAGGACGAAGGGGTGCGTTTCATCCAATTCAATCCTGTTGTCGAGCGCGCCCCGCGCCCCAATGAACAGGTGATCGGCCTGCATTTCGCCACGCCGCCCAAGCTGGGGCGCGCCAGTGTTTCCGGGCCGGCGGTGACGGAGCACACGGTGGAGCGGGGTGCGTATGGCGACTTCCTGGTCCAGGTATTCGACGAATGGGTGCGCCATGACGTGGGCACGGTGCACGTGATGAATTTCGAATGGGCGCTAGCGGCCTGGCTGCAGCTGCCGGCCACGGTGTGCCTCTTTTCCGAGCGCTGCGGCAAGGCCATGATCGTCGAACACACCGGTGATGTGTACTCTTGCGACCACTTCATGTACCCCGAATACAAGCTTGGCAACCTGGCCACGGACAGCCTGCAGGCGCTGGCCGCGTCGCCATTCCAGCAATCGTTTGGCGCGGCCAAAGCCGATGCACTGCCAGCCTACTGCCGCCGCTGCCCTTACCAATTCGCCTGCCACGGCGAGTGCCCGAAGAATCGCTTCATGGCCTCGCCAGACGGCGAGGCGGGCATGAACTACCTGTGCCCCAGCTACGAAAAATACTTCGGCCATATTACCAAGTCGATGAACGCGCTGGCGCAGATCGTGGCCAACGGCATGCCGGCGGCCACCATCATGGACGCGTTCAAGGGCCCGCTTATGCTGAAAATACAACCTGTCGGGAAATGACAAACGGTTGGCAAAAAATGACAAGCGCTGCTTGTCCAGACAGCCCAGAATGTAATCAAGGAACCAAACAATAGGTTCCAGCAAGAACAAGCCAAAATAAAGAACCCCAGGAGACAAGCCATGAACGCCACACACCCTTCCCATTTGCAGACCTGTACCTGCAACCGGTTTTAATCTTTTGACCCCCTGATTTAGCACGGGCGTGCCAACAGCGCGCCGGGCAAAACTCGACCTGAAAAAAGTGAAGCGTCCATGGCCATGCCTGAATTGAACGGAAAATACGTCGTCGTCACCGGAGCCGGTGCCGGTATCGGCCGCGCCACGGCACTGGCCTTTGCCCAAGCCGGTGCCCACCTGATCGTCTGCGACCTGGACCTGGCACGCCTTGAACACACCCGCGCCGGCATCGCCGCCGCTGGCGTCGATTGCCATGCGTTCGCCGCCGATGTGGCCGACGAAGCGTCGATGCGCCAGTTCGCCGCCGCGGTTCATGCGATCGTGCCGGCCGTCGATGTGCTGGTCAATAACGCCGGTGTTGCCTACCTCGGCGCCTTCGTCGACAGCCCGCTGGCGTCGTGGAAGCGCATCCTCGATATCAACGTCATGGGCGTGGTGCATGGCTGCCATTTCTTCCTGCCACCGATGCTCGCCGCCGGCGGCGCGCGCCACGTGCTTAACGTCGCTTCGCTGGCCGGCATTGCGCCTGCGCCCAACATGAGCGCCTACGCCGCCTCCAAGCATGCAGTGATGGGCTTGTGCGATGTGCTGGCGATGGAGCTCGATGGCAGCGCGGTCGTCGTCAGCGCGGTCTGCCCGGGCGTGATCAATACCGAGATCGTGCACGGCCCGCGCGCCCCTTCGGTCACAGCGGCCCAGGTCGACAAGCTGCAAGCCTTTTACCGCAGCGTCGGTGCTTCGCCCGACGTCGTCGCCCAGGACATCGTGCACGCCGTGCGCCGCGGCCAGTCCCTGGTACTGAGCGGACCGTGGGCCCGGCCCATGTACCACCTCAAGCGCGTCTCGCGCGCGCTGTCACGCTGGCTGACGCTGTACGACGCGCGCCGCAACGGCTGGATCTGAATCACGCATCACGCAACACCCCGTAGTTCCGAGCTTTTCATAAAAAAACCACCAGAGGAGATGGCGCAGCATGAAACCAGCAGAAAACAAGCAGCGATTCGCCGTGCGTGCAGTGGCCCTTGCGGCCGCACTGTGCGCAGCCGGCGCCGCGCAAGCGGTCGAAATCGACACCGGTAATCCGGATGTCGTGGTCCGCTTCGACAACACGATCAAGTATAACCTGGGTTACCGCGTCGACAAGCAGAACCCGGCCATCCTGAAGTCGGTCAATTCCGACGACGGCGACCGCAATTTTGACCGGGGCATCGTGTCCAACCGTGTCGATCTGTTGTCCGAACTGGACGTCGTCTTCAACAAAAAAAATGGTTTCCGCATTTCGGCCGCAGCCTGGAACGACGCGGCCTATTCGAAGCTGGACAACACTAGCCTGGCCACCTCCAACCACTACGTCAATAACGCGCCAGCTTACGGCATGTCTGACTACGCCAAGCGCTACCACAAGGGCCTGTCGGGCGAAGTGCTCGACGCCTTCGTGTTTTCCAGCTTCGAGATCGGCGACATGCCGGTCAACGTCAAGCTGGGCCAGCACACCCTGTACTGGGGCGAGAGCCTGATTTCGCCTATCCATGGCGTGAACTTCGGCCAGAACGCGGTCGACCTGATCAAGGGCTATTCGGTCCCCGGCTCGGAAGCGAAAGAGCTGTTCCTGCCGCGCCAGGCTATCTCGACCCAGTTCTCGCCATCGAATGAATTTTCGCTCGCGGCGCAGTACTTCTTCAAGTACAAGCCAGCGCGCCTGCCGGAGTCCGGTTCCTACCTAGGTTTCTACGATTATGGCCTGCAGGGCGGCGAAACCTACAACCTGGGCGCGCTGGGCGTGGCCCGCAAACGTGACGACAGCAACCCGAAAAACTCGGGCGACTTCGGTGTGGCCGCCAAGTGGAGCCCAGAATGGCTCGACGGCACCATGGGCTTCTACTACCGCCAGACGTCCGACCTGCTGCCGCAGGCGAACCTGCGCCTGGCCGGTGTGCCGTCGGCGCTGTTCGGCAAATCGAGCCCGCTGGTTGCCGCCAACGCGCAAGCGGCTGCCGCTGCAGTCATCGCCGCCGGTGGCACGGCAGCTGCCGCGCAAGCTGCCGCCGCCAATGCCGGTGCCGCCACCGCCAATGCAGTGGGCAATGCCACCTGTACCGCCGCCATCCCGGGCGCCGCCGTCGTGTCAAACAACTGCCTGTTCTATCCGTCGGCATTGGGTGCGACGAGCCAGTACCAGCTTGAATACGGCAGCAAGATCGGCGTGTTTGGCGTGTCGCTGTCGAAGAGCGTCGCTGGCGTGTCGATCGGTGCCGACCTGTCCTACCGCACCAATATGCCGCTCAATAGCTCGACCCCGCTGCTGATGCCCGTCGGGACCAATCCTGCCATCCTGGCCGGCCTGAACGCGGCCCTGGGCGGTGTGCTGATCCCGGTCGCGCAGGACATGCCCAAGCCGGGCGAGACCAGCAGCGCGCGCGGCGACACCTTGCACGGCGTGATCAATGCCCTTGGCACCACTGCCAAGACTCCGCTGTTCGATGCGTCGAGCTATATCGTTGAAGTGGTCTGGAACCGTATCGACAAGGTCACCCCGGGCGCCCAGTTCTTTAAGGGCCGTGACAACTACGTTGGTGTCGACAAGGTCACCAAGGACTACTTCGGCATCGCCGTCAACTACACGCCGACCTGGTTCCAGGTGCTGCCAGGCGTGGACCTGTCGATGCCGATCGCCTACTCGCGCGGCCTGTCGGGCAATTCCGCAGTCGTCTCTGGCGGCAACAAGAACGCCGGTAACTACAGCGTTGGCCTGTCCTTCGACGCCTACCAGAAGTACCGCTTCGATATCAAGTACGTCGACTTCTTCGGCCCTTACGCGACCGATCCCGTCACTGGTGGCATCACCACCAATGGCGGCGTGACGGCGCTGCTCAAGGACCGTGGCTTCATCGCCGTGACTTTCAAAACCACCTTCTGATCTGACAGGAAGCTATGATGATGTTCAAGAAAACCGTAATCGCCGCCGCCCTCGCGGCAACCGGCCTGGCCAATGCCGCCGTCTCGCCCGAGGAAGCCAAGCAGCTGGGCAGCACGCTGACCGCGGTCGGCGCTGAAAAATCTGCCAACAAGGATGGCACCATCCCCGAGTTCACCGGCGGCCTGACCAATGGCCCGGCCGTCGCCAAGGGCGGCACCAACCGTCCCGATCCTTATGCGTCGGACAAGCCACGCCTGGTCATCACCGGCAAGGATGTCGGCGCAAACGCCGACAAGCTCACCGCCGGCACCAAGGAACTGCTCAAGCGTTTCCCAAGCTACCGCGTGGACGTCTATCCGACCCACCGCAGCGTGACGTTCCCGAAGTTCATCCTCGATAACACGGCCAAGAACGCCGTCAACGCCAAGTCGACCGAAGGCGGCATCGGCCTCGAAAACGCGCTCGCCGGTGTACCGTTCCCGATTCCAAAGAACGGCTACGAAGTGATGTGGAACCACCTGCTGCGCTACCAGGGCCATGCCTTCTTCATCAAGTACGACTCGTGGAACGTCGATTCGTCCGGCACGCCAACCCTGGCCACGACGGGCGAGATCTACGAAGAGTTCCCCCTGTCGGATCCGAAGAAAACGGATGCGGCCAAGCAGGGCGACGTGTTCTTCCGCACCAAACTGGCCTACACGGCGCCTGCGCGCCGTGCCGGCGAAGGCCTGTTGGCGTTCGACGCTGTCAATCCGGTAGTGCAGCCGCGCCGCGTCTGGCAATACCTGCCAGGCCAGCGCCGCGTCAAGCTGGCACCGGACGTCGCCTACGACACGCCGAATCCCGGTTCGGCCGGCGCGTCGACCTATGACGACGCCTGGATTTTCAACGGCGCGATGGACCGTTTCGATTTCAAGCTTATCGGCAAGAAGGAAATGATCATTCCTTACAACGATTACAAGCTTGGCTACCACAAGGTCGCTGCCGACATCACCAAGCCGAACCACATCAATCCTGACTTCGTGCGCTGGGAACTGCACCGCGTCTGGGTGGTGGAAGCGACGCTCAAGGCCGGCAAACGCCACGTCTACAGCAAGCGCACCTTCTATATCGACGAAGACAGCTGGACCGCTGCAGCGTCGGATGAATACGATGCACGCGGCCAGCTGTACCGCGCCTCGTTCACCCATCCGACCTATAGCTACGACGTGCAGGCGGTCCAGTCGGGCAACCACATGATCTACGACTTTGTCAGCGGTGCCTACAACCTGACCGGATTCTTCGGTCCGTATGCCGGCACCAAGTACATCGATCCGCTCAAGCCATCGGAATGGTCGGCTGAAGCCTTGTCGGGCGCTGGCGTGCGCTAAGCAACACCATCCCCGCTGCGGTCAACAGCAGCGGGGTGTTTACCGTGTCTCGTTTTGCTGCCGGTCGGCGCGGCTCACCCCATTCCGCCGGCAGCTTTTTTTCAGGCTTAAGCTATGAAACCCATTTCCCTGATGATGCGTGCCGCCTTTTGCGCCGCATTGTCTTTTGCAGGCACGGCCTTCGCCGTCGATTTTGTCGACGTGCTCGATACCCCTGCCATGCCGAGCGCGCGCGCCGAACGCGCCCTCGTCAACGGCCTGGCGCATGCCGGCACGCGTATCGTCGCGGCCGGCCAGCGCGGCCACATCCTGTATTCCGATGACCGTGGCGCCCACTGGACCCAGGCCAAGGTGCCTGTCTCGTCGGACCTGGTCGCGCTGTCGTTTGCGACCGAGCGCAAAGGCTGGGCGGTTGGCCACGACGGCATCGTGCTGCATAGCGAAGACGGCGGCGCCAGCTGGACGCGCCAGCTCGATGGCCGCGCCGCGGCCAAACTGGTGATTGCCCAGAGCAGCAACGCGCAACTGGTCGAAGAGGCGCGCGCCACGCTGGTCCACGGCCCGGACAAGCCTTTCCTCGATGTCTGGTTCGAAAACGAACAGCACGGCTTCGTTGTCGGCGCCTTCAACCAGGTCTTCGCCACCGACGATGGTGGCAAGAGCTGGCAGTCGTGGAGCGACAAGCTCGACAACCCCAAGGGCTTCCACCTGTACGCGGTGCGCCCGGTGGGCGGCGATGTCTTCATCGTCGGCGAGCAGGGCCTGGTGCTCAAGCTCGATCGTGCCCATGGCCGCTTCGCCGCCCTGGCCACACCCTACAAGGGCAGCTACTTCGGCGTGGCCGGCTTTGACGGCGCGGTGCTGCTGTTTGGCTTGCGCGGCAATGCCTTCCGCAGCAGCGACGGCGGCGCCACCTGGCTGAAGGTGGAAACGGGCGTGCAGAGCGGCCTGACGGCGGCCGGCACGCTCGCCGACGGCACCCTGGTGCTGGTCAGCCAGGCCGGCCAGGTGCTCACCAGCGCCGACAAGGGCGCCACGTTCGCGCGCCTGGCCCAGGCCAAGGCCGGCCCGACGTCGGCCGTCATCGACGCCAACAACGGCACCCTGATACTTGGCGGTGCGCGCGGCTTGCGCGTGCAGCCACTGAAATAACACGAGAGACCAGCATGGATATGGGAATGGATGAACTGGACGCGATGCCGGTGGTGCGCGAACTGAAACACTTCGACTGCCGATCGGGCAACGCCCTCGAGCGCCTCGTCTTCAATCACCGCCTGTGGGTGATCGTCAGCTGCCTGCTGGTGACGCTGGCCCTGGGCTACCTGGCGGCGACGCGCCTGACGCTGAACGCGAGCTTCGAAAAGATGCTTCCGCAAAGCCAGCCCTATATCAAGAACTACCTGGACAACAAGGCCGCGCTGCGTGGCCTGGGCAATGCCGTGCGCGTGGTCGTCGAAAATCCCACCGGCGACATTTTCGATCCGCGCTACCTGGAAGAACTCAAGCAGGTCAACGACGAACTGTTCCTCACGCCGGGCGTCGACCGTGCCTGGATGAAGTCGATGTGGACGCCAACCGTGCGCTGGAACGAGGTGACCGAAGAGGGCTTCCAGGGCGGCCCGGTGATGCCCGACTCTTACGACGGTTCGGCCAGGTCGGTCGACCAGCTCAAAATCAATATTGCACGCTCGGGCATCGTCGGCTCGCTGGTGGCAAACAACTTCAAGTCGACCATGATCTTCGTGCCGCTGCTGGACAAGGATCCGGCTACGGGTAAAAAGATTGACTACTCAAGCTTCTCGAAGGCGATCGAAGAGACGGTCAGGAAGCACGAGAACGGCCCCTTCAAGGTAGCGATGCACACGGTCGGATTCGCCAAGCTGATTGGCGAACTGCTGGCCGGCATGGTCCAGGTGATCATGTACTTCGGCGTCGCCGCGCTGGTGGCTACCATCGTCATCTACGCCTATACCCGCTGTGTGCGTTCGACCACGCTGGTGCTGGCCTGTTCGATCGTGGCCGTGGTCTGGCAGCTTGGCCTGGTGGCGGCCTTCGGCTTCGAGCTCGACCCGTTCTCGATCCTGGTGCCGTTCCTGGTGTTTGCCATCGGCGTGTCGCACGGTGCGCAAAAGATGAACGGCATCATGCAGGACGTCGGCCGCGGCACCCACCTGCTGGTGGCGGCCCGCTACACCTTCCGCCGCCTGTTCCTGGCCGGCCTGACGGCGCTGCTGGCCGATGCCGTCGGTTTCGCCGTGCTGATGGTGATCGACATCCCCGTCATCAAGGACCTGGCCATGACGGCAAGCCTGGGCGTGGCCGTGCTGATCTTCACCAACCTGCTGCTGCTGCCGGTGCTGCTGTCGTATGTGGGCGTGTCGAAGGATGCGGCCAAGCGCTGCATCCGCGAAGACCATGAGAGCGGCAAGGGCAGGGGCCTGGGCAAGCTGTGGCAATGCCTGGAGCGTTTCACCGAACGGCGCTGGGCCATCAGCGCCATTTCCGTGGCCGTGCTGCTGGCCGTGGGCGGGCTGGTCGTGTCGCTGCAGCTGAAGATCGGCGACCTTGATCCCGGCGCGCCGGAGCTGCGCCGCGAATCGCGCTACAACCGCGACAACGCTTTCATCACGGCCAATTACTCGCTCTCGTCCGACCAGTTCGCGGTGATGGTCAAGACCGGCAAGGAAGGCTGCCTGAAATACGAGACGCTGGTCGACGCCGACCGCCTGGCCTGGGCCTTGCAGCAAGTGCCGGGCGTGCAGACCACGGTGGGCCTGACCGACGCGGTGCGCCAGATCACTTCCGGCACCTCGGAAGGCAATCCGAAGTGGCTGACCATTTCGCGCAACCAGGACGTGCTGAACTACGGCGCCCAGCAGGCGTCGGTGAACAATCCCGACCTGTTCAACAGCGAGTGTTCGCTCATGCCCGTCATCGCGTACCTGTCCGACCACAAGGCAGAAACGCTGGAACGCGTGGTGCAGGCGGCCGACGATTTCGCCAGGGCGCATTCGACCCCTGAGCGCCAGTTCCTGCTTGCCGCCGGCAGCGCCGGTATCGAAGCGGCCACCAATATCGTGGTGCGCGAGGCGAACCACCGCATGCTGCTGCTGGTGTATGCGGCCGTCATCGTGCTGTGTTTCATCACCTTCCGCAGCTGGCGCGCGGTGCTCGTGGCCGTGCTGCCGCTGGCGCTGACCTCGACCCTGTGCGAGGCGCTGATGGTCTTCCTTGGCATGGGCGTGAAAGTGGCGACGCTGCCGGTCATTGCGCTGGGCGTGGGCATCGGCGTCGACTATGCGCTGTACCTGCTGTCGGTGCAACTGGCGCAGCAACGCAAGGGCGTGCCGCTGGGCCAGGCCTACAAACATGCTTTGCAGTTCACCGGCAAGGTCGTGGCCCTGGTGGGCGTGACCTTGGCCGCCGGCGTCGTGTGCTGGGCCTGGTCGCCGATCAAGTTCCAGGCCGATATGGGCATCCTGCTGACCTTCATGTTCACGCTGAATATGGTCGGTGCGCTGGTCCTGATCCCGGCCCTGTCGCACTTCCTGCTCAAGAAGGCTTGAGATGGGCATGGCCGAATCGTTCGATGCACCGGCCGACGCCATGGCCACCTTGCGTGCTGAGGGAGTGTCCTTCGCCGTGATTGCGGCCACGCTCAATAAATGGGGCTTCAAGGGGCCACAGGGCGGGCGCTGGTACGGCGCGACAGTGCGCCGCGCGCTCGAAGGACACGCCAGCGGCGAAGGCCATCGCTGCACGGCGCGCTGCCGCGAGCAGGAGCGTCCTTGCATTCATCGACTCATTCAAACAACATCCAACTAGGAGAGCGCCATGCTCGGACTCATGCAACACCAATCGCTGCTTATTTCGTCCTTGATCGAGCACGCTGTCAATAGCCATCCCGACCAGGAAATCGTGTCGCGCAGCTCGGAAGGACCGATTGTGCGTACCAGCTACGGCCAGATCAGCCGCCGCGCCAAGCAGATGGCCAATGTTCTCTCGCGCCTGGGTGTCGAACCTGGCCAGCGCGTCGGTACGCTGGCCTGGAACGGCTATCGCCACATGGAGCTGTACTACGCGGTGTCGGGCATGGGCGCGGTGCTGCACACGATTAACCCGCGCCTGTTCGCCGAACAGATCGACTACATCGTCAACCACGCCGACGACCAGTACCTGTTCTTCGACATCGGTTTCGCCGGCCTGGTGGAAAAACTCGCGCCTGCGCTGACGACGGTCAAAGGCTTCATCGCCATGACCGACCGCGCGCATATGCCGGCACTCGCTATTCCGAACCTGATGTGCTACGAAGAGCTGCTGGCCGATGCCGGCGACGACTTTGCCTGGCCCGAGCTGGACGAAAACAGTGCCGCCTCGCTGTGCTACACCTCGGGCACGACCGGCAATCCCAAGGGCGTGCTGTATTCGCACCGCTCGACCGTGCTGCATGCGTTGGCCGCTTGTGGCGTCGATGGCCTGGCCTTGTCCAGCGCCGACGCTGCCTTGCTGGTGGTGCCCATGTTCCACGTCAACGCCTGGGGCATGCCTTATGCCGGCGCGATGTGCGGCGCCAAGCTGGTCATGCCGGGCCCGGCGATGGATGGCAAGAGTATCTATGAATTGATGCGCGACGAAGGCGTCACGCTCGCCCTGGGCGTGCCGACGGTGTGGCTGATGCTGTTCCGGCATGTGGAAACTTCCGGCGCCAAACCCAAGGAAGAACTGGTGCTGCGCCGCTGCGTCATTGGCGGCTCGGCCGCTGCCGTGTCGATGATCGAACACTTCGAAGCGCAATTCGGCACCACCGTCATCCACGTGTGGGGCATGACGGAAATGTCGCCTCTTGGTACGGTCTGCAACCTGCAGCCAAAGCACCAGGCACTGCCGCTGGCGCAGCGCCGTGAAGTGCAGGCCACCCAGGGGCGCCCGGTGTTCGGTGTGTCCATGAAAATCATCGATGACGACGGCAAGGAATTGCCGCGCGACGGCAAGGCATTCGGCCACCTGGTCGTCAAAGGGCCGTGGATCGCCGCCTCCTACTTTCGCGGAGAAGGCGGCATTATTGTCGACGCCAAGGGCTACTTCGACACCGGCGACGTCGCCACCATCGACGCCGACGGCTACATGCACATTACGGATCGTTCCAAAGACGTGATCAAGTCTGGCGGCGAATGGATTTCCTCGATCGACCTGGAAAACGCCGCCATGGGCCACAGCGCCGTGGCCGAAGCGGCCGTCATCGGCATCGCCCACCCCAAGTGGCAGGAACGCCCGCTGCTGGTGGTCGTGCTCAAGGCCGGCCAGAGCGTCACGCGCGAGGCCTTGCTCGACTACCTCGACACCAAGGTGGCCAAATGGTGGCGCCCGGACGACGTGGCCTTTGTGGACCAGTTGCCGCACACGGCCACGGGCAAACTGCAAAAAATGAAGCTGCGCGAGATGTTCAAGGACTATCGCCTGCCCGAGCACACCTGAGAGGAGACACCATGCCCATGCTGGAAAAACTGAAGGAAGGCCTGGCCGACCGCTGCACCTGCGTCATCACGGTGCTGGTGGTGGCCGCAGCCACTGTCTGGGTTGTCAATACCCTCATGTTTGCAGGTTCATTCACTTAACTACCTAGGGTGGGCACATGTGCCCACGCGGATATCAACAGGGAAGAGCACATGAAGTCTTTATATCAACGTATCGCGGCAATCCTGGCGAATCAGTCGATCGGCATGCGCCTTGGCCTGGGCTTCGGCCTGGTGATGGTGCTGCTGGTGACGATCATGGGCGTGTCGCTGGTGGCCATGGGCGGCATGCAGCAGCGGGTCGACACCATCTTGCAGGACCAGTACAAGAGCGTGACCCAGGCCACGGAAGTGAAGTACAACACGGCGCTGGTGCACCAGCTCCTGCGCAGCGCCATCATCGCCGCCGAATACCAGGGCGAGAATGCGGTCCTGCGCCAGATCGACCCGCTGCGCGCGCGCAATGCGGCCGTGCTGGCGGGGCTGGGCAAGTCGCTGCTCGATGCGAATGACAAGCAGCTCGTCGCCGCCATCGTCAAGGCCAGCGCCACCGATGAAGCGAACCAGAAGGAGCTCTTCGCGATGCTCAACAAGGGCGAGTTGACCGAAGCGCGCAGCTTCCTCAACGCCGTCATCCGGCTGTCGGAAAAGGAGTTCGTCGAAGCGCTGTCGGCCCTGGTCGAGGGCCGCTCGGCCCAAATGACACAGGAGTCGGCGCTGTCCTC
The DNA here is from genome assembly GCA_040390345.1 of Pseudomonadota bacterium. Classification (GTDB taxonomy): domain Bacteria; phylum Pseudomonadota; class Gammaproteobacteria; order Burkholderiales; family Burkholderiaceae_D; genus Telluria_A. The sequence goes on from JAZJYP010000043.1 coordinate 55,990, forward strand.
GAGCGCGGCGGCCAGCGCCCGCGTCAATATCTTCATCCTCGGCGTGGCGGCCATCGTGCTGGGCACGCTGGCGGCCTTCTTCATCGTGCGCGGCCTGCTGCGCCAGCTCGGCGGTGAGCCGGTGTATGCGAGCTGGATCGCCGGGCGCATCGCCGACGGCGACCTGGCCGTGGAGATCAACACGGCCCATGGCGACGAAGACTCGCTGTTGCAGGCCCTGCGCGGCATGCGCGACAAACTCGCCGCCCTGGTGGGCCAGGTGCGCGCCGGCGCCGATTCGATGGCCATCACGTCGGCCGAAATCGCCGACGGCAACCACGACCTGTCGTCGCGCACCGAACACCAGGCCAGCGCGCTGGAAGAAACCGCCTCTTCGATGGAGGAACTGACCAGCACCGTCGGCCAGAACGCCGACAATGCGCGCCAGGCCAATACCCTGGCCGCGAATGCATCGGAAGTGGCGGTCAAGGGCGGCACGGTGGTCGCGCGCGTGGTCGACACGATGTCGGCCATCGCCGGTTCATCGAAAAAGATCGAGGACATCATCGGCGTCATCGATTCGATCGCCTTCCAGACCAATATCCTGGCGTTGAATGCGGCCGTCGAGGCGGCGCGCGCCGGTGAACAGGGCCGGGGCTTTGCCGTGGTGGCGTCCGAAGTACGCAACCTGGCCCAGCGTTCGGCGGCCGCGGCCAAGGAAATCAAGGGCCTGATTGGCGACTCGGTGTCCCAGGTGCGCCAGGGCAGCACCCTGGTCGACGAAGCCGGCGTGACGATGAAGGCCATCGTCGACAGCGTCCAGCATGTGACCGACATCATGGGCGAGATCCTCTCGGCCAGCCAGGAGCAGACCGAGGGTATCGCCCAGATCAACCGCGCCATCATGGAAATGGATGGCGTCACGCAGCAAAATGCGGCCCTGGTGGAAGAAGCTGCAGCCGCGGCATCGTCGATGCAGGAACAGGCCGCCACACTGGCGCGTGTCGTGAGCGTATTCAAGTTGACCGGGGGCGGGGAAGCGGCTAGGATTTCCGGCAAGCGTAACAATTATTTAACGTTAGGGACTTCCGCTCCCGGATAGAGGCTTCCCATGAAGCGATGCAAGGTTCGCCGGTTACCGTACCGCCTGGCCCCCGGGGCCCTTGCCTTGCTGATGCTAATTCCCATGCAGGGGCGGGCGGGCTTCGAGATCACGACCAGCGGGCGCGCCGTGTTCGGATCGAGCTACCGGCTCGAAGCGGCCGACCCGGTGATGCTCAACACGGCCAACGCGGCGGCGGCCGGACTGGTTGGCCTGACCACCAATGGCGCCAATTCCGACGATGGCAATACCAATTTCCGTCGCGGCGACGCCACATCGACGGCCCTGAAGGCCTATCTCGACGTCAATGCCAAGAACGGCGACCTGACGGCGCTGTTGCGCGTGAAGGCCTGGTACGACTACGCGCTGAAGAACCAGCCGCGCGCCTTTGGCAATATCGGAAACAATTATGTGGCCGGCGAGCCCCTGTCGGACCGCGGCGCGGCGCCGCTGGCGCGCTTTTCCGGCGTCGCCGCCGGTGACGCCTGGGTGCAGCAGCGCTTTGCCCAGGGCCTGGTGCGGATCGGCCAGCAGTCGCTCAACTGGGGCGAGCGGGTCAGTTTCATCGGCGGCCTGCAAGGGCTCAATCCCACCGATTTCCCGGCCCTGCACCGTCCCGGCGCCGTGCCGCAGGAAATCAAGGTGCCGGTGCCGATGCTGTTCGGCCGCCTCGAACCGGTCAAGGGTGTGGCCGTCGAAGGCTTCTGGCAAACCCATTTCCGCCCCGAGGTGCTGGACCAGTGCGGCACCTTCTATGAAATCAACGACTGGGCGCAGCCGGGCTGCGACAAGGTCTTCGCCGGCCTGCCGGCCGGGAGCGACCGTACCCGCGTCGGCACCGGCGGCTACCTCAAGCGCATTGACGATCCGCTGCCGCACCAGCGCCAGCAGTATGGCATGGCGGTGCTGTGGACGGCCGACAGCCTGGCCACCGACTTCGGCCTGTATGGCGCGCGCTACACCAGCCGCAAGAGCAACGGCGTGCTGCAAAAGAGCACGCGCACGGTCGGCGCGCCGCTGATCCCGGGCGACCCGGATGGCAAGAACGTGCGCTATTTTTCCGAATTCCCGGACGGGATCGAGATCTACGGTGCGACCTTCGCGCACAAGCGCGGCGCGACCACCTGGTATGGCGAGGCCACCTACCGCCTGCACCAGCCGATTGCCTACGGCCCCGGCGACGCCCTGGGCGCCTTCGTCAGCGCCACCGCGGCCTCGCTGCTGCGCGCGCGCGCCAATGCGATGGCGCCGGGCGCCTATTTCGAAGCGATGGACCGCTTCCGCGTCAGCCAGGCCCAGGTCGGCGTGCAGCACGACTGGCAAGGCGCCGGCGGCATCGCCTATTCCGGCATGGCCGAGGCGGTGGTCAAGCACGTGTTCAACCTGCCGCAGCAAGGGACCTTGCGCTACGGGCGCGCCGACCAGTATGGGCTCGGTGCGATCGGCGCCCTGTGCGTGAGCACGACGCCAACACCGGACAAGCAGTGCAGCCAGGACGGCTATGTAAGCAGCCATTCCTGGGCCTACCGCCTGCGCCTGGACGCGCGTTTCGGCGAAGTGGCGCCGGGCACCACGGCGGCGCTGTCGACGACCTTCACGAATGACGTCAAGGGCTGGTCGGGCGACTTTTTCATCAATGAAGGACGCCAGACCCTGAACGTGGCGTTGCGCTTCGAATTCCAGAAACGCTATAGTGCCGAAATAGCCTTTACACCGGTTTGGGGCGGCGACTACAATCCCCAGCACGACCGCGACCAGCTGGCCATGGCCGTCGGCGTCAAATTCTAATACCGGGGACCCACGCTGCATGAAGCAAGACGAGTTAAACGCACTCCATACCAATGGCGAGATCCTGGTCGTCGAAGATACACCGGCTTCACTCAAACTCCTGACCGGCCTGCTGGCGGAAGCGGGCTACCGGGTGCGCCAGGCGCCCAATGGCGAACTGGCCCTGTGGACGGCCAGGGCGCAGCCGCCCGAGCTGATCCTGCTCGATGTGCGCATGCCGGGCATGGATGGCTATGAAGTGTGCCGCCAGCTCAAGGAAATCGGCAGCCTGCGCGACGTGCCGGTCATTTTCCTCTCGGCCTACAACGACACCGACGACAAGCTGCGCGGCTTCGAGGTGGGCGGCGTCGACTACATCTCCAAGCCCTACCAGTTCGAGGAAGTCAATGCGCGCGTGATGGCCCACCTGAAGGTGCGGCGCCTGCAGCAGCGCCTGGCCTACCAGAACGAGAACCTGCAGGAATTGGTCGAGGCCAAGGCGCGCGAGCTGTCGCTGGCGCAGTTGTCGCTGCTGTCGGAGCGCCAGCACCGTGACATCGCCGAGCGCGAGTCGCGCTTGCGCCTGGCCGAAATCGCCCACATGAACCGCAATGCCAGCGCCACCGTGTATTGCGCGGCCCTGGTGCACGAACTGAACCAGCCGCTGGCGGCCATCATGAGCAATGCCGAAGCGGCCGAACTGTTCCTCAAGATGGATCCGCCACTGTTGCAGGATGTGGCCGAGATCCTGGTCGATATCCGGCGCGACGACTTGCGCGCGAGCGAACTGATCCAGCGCATGCGCGAACTGCTCAAGAAGAGCGAGTCCGTCACGCTCGAACTGAACCTCAACGACGTCGTCAAGAACAGCCTGGCCCTGCTGGCATCGGAGGCGCGCATGCGCAAAATCGTCCTGTCCTGCGAGCTGGGCGAGGCGGCCTTGCCGGTGGCGGCCGACCGCATCCAGCTGCAGCAGGTCTTGATCAACCTGGTCCTGAATGGCATGGACGCGATGAACGAGACGCCCGAGGGCGAGCGCAGCATCGTCGTCAGGAGCCGCCTGGCCGGGCCAGACGACGTCGAAGTGCGGGTGCATGATTCGGGCCCGGGCTTTGCCGGCAGCCTGGAACGGGTGTTCGAGTCCTTCTTCACCACCAAGCCGCAGGGCATGGGCCTGGGCCTGTCGATCACGGCGGCCATCGTGGCCGCGCACGGCGGGCGCATCTGGGCCGAGAACGAGGACGATGGTGGGGCCACGGTGGGCTTTTGCCTGCCGCTCGCAAAGGGGGAGGCGGCGTGAGCGCACCCCTGATCCACATCATCGACGACGACGCGGCCCTGCGCACGGCGCTCGCCCGCCTGCTCGGCGCCTCCGGCTACCGCGTGGTGACGCACGAATCGGGCGAAGCCTTCCGCAGCAGTCCGAGCGCGCACGCGCCGGGCTGCATCTTGCTCGACGTCAATATGCCTGGCCTGACCGGCTTGCAGCTGCAGGAGCACCTGGTCAAGACGGGCAGCATCTTGCCGATTGTGTTTCTTACGGGCAACGGCGACATCGCCATGAGCGTACGCGCCATCAAGGCCGGGGCCGAGGATTTCCTCTCCAAGCCCATCGCCAAGGACGACCTGCTCGAGGCGATCGGGCGCGCCATGGTGCGCTTCGAGCAGGCCCAGGCCCTGCATGCGGGCATGGAAGCGCTGCGCCGCCGCCACGCGGCCCTGACCGCGCGCGAGGCCGAAGTGTTCGCGCTGGTGATCCAGGGCCTGTTGAACAAACAGATAGCTTTCAAATTGGGCAACACCGAGCGCACCGTCAAGGCCCAGCGCCAGGCCGTGATGGAGAAGCTGGGGGCCGACTCGGTGGCCGACCTGGTGCAGATGGGCCTCAAGCTGGGCCTGGCCGCCGGTATAGCACCAAAGGACAAGTGCTAATCGCCCACAATCTCTCTACAGTGGTGCCATACACAGCCAGAATAGTGGGTGGCAGCATGAAAATTGAAAAACCGGTCGTCGCCGTCGTCGAGAACGACGCTGCCATGCTCAAGGCCCTCGAACGCCTGCTGCGTGCCACCGGCTTTGCCACCGAACTGTATCCTTCGGCCGAGCTGTTCCTGGCGCGCCCCGAGGGCGTCCCCGTGGGCTGCCTGATCCTCGACATCGACCTCGGTGGCCTGTCCGGCATAGAATTGCAGCAGCGCCTGGTCGATGCGGGCCAGGCGCCGCCGATCATCTTCGTCACCAGCCAGGTCGACGCCGCCTTCCGCGAAAAGGCCGAAGCCTTCGGCTGCGTGGCCTACCTGCGCAAGCCTTTCGAATCGCAAGAACTGCTGCATGCCCTGCACCTGGCAGGCGCGGCGCACGCCCAGGAGCAATCATGATGCAAGACCTCTCGATCAAGACCCGGCTCGTTGGCGTGATGGCCTTCCTGTCGGTCCTGCTGCTGGTGATCGGCGGCGGCGGCCTGTTCAGCCTGTCGAAAACGAACGCATCGATGCGCACCATTTACGACGACCGCCTGATCGCCATGGGGCAGTTGAACCAGGTCAGCACGAACATGCTCGACATCCAGATCGCCCTTGGCGCCACCATCGATGGCGACGCGGCGGCGACCCAGAAGGAACTCGATGAAGTGGCGCGCCGCAGTGCCGTGGCCGACAAGATGTGGGCCGAGTACATGGCCACCTACCTCACTCCCGACGAAGCGAAGCTGGCGGCCGATTTCGCGGCCGGGCGCAAGGACATCGTCGACAACGGTTTCGCGCCGCTGATTGCCGCCGCCAGGGCCGCCGACAAGGAAAAGGTGGTCGCCACCCTGCATGGCAAGGTCGATCCGGCCATGGACAAGACCATGCAGGTGATGGCCAAGCTGATTGCCCTGCAGCTCGACGAGGGCAAGAAGGAATTTGACGCCTCGCAGGCGCGCTACGACACCTTCCGCAACCTGTCGATTGGCGCGATCGTGCTGGGCATGGGCATCGCCGCCCTGATGGGCTACTGGCTGCTGTGCGCGATCACCTACCCGTTGGCGCGCGCCATCGCGGTGGCCGAAGCGGTGGCCGCCGGCGACCTGACGCGCGATATCTATTCGCATTCGAACGATGAAATGGGCCAGTTGACCGACGCGCTCAAGAAGATGAACGACAGCCTGGTTGGCATCGTGGCCAACGTGCGCCAGGGGACGGAGACGATCAGCGTCGCTTCGACCCAGATCGCCAGCGGCAATGCCGACCTGTCGACCCGCACCGAAACCCAGGCGTCGACGCTGGAAGAGACGGCCAGTTCGATGGAAGAACTGACCTCGACCGTGCAGCAAAACTCGGAAAACGCGCGCACAGCCAATGCGCTGGCGCTGACGGCGTCGGGCGTGGCCGAAAAAGGCGGTGTCGTCGTCGCCCAGGTGGTGGCGACGATGGGCGCCATCTCGGCCGCCTCGACCAAGATTGTTGACATCATCGGCGTGATCGACGGCATCGCCTTCCAGACCAATATCCTGGCCCTGAACGCGGCCGTGGAAGCGGCGCGCGCGGGCGAGCAGGGACGCGGTTTCGCCGTCGTCGCCTCGGAAGTGCGCAACCTGGCCCAGCGCTCGGCGG
>JAZJYP010000044.1:0-8761 GCA_040390345.1 Pseudomonadota bacterium
ACGATGGCCTGGTTTTACGCCGCCGAATGGCCGACTTTTGCTCCGCCGTTGACACAAGGGCCAATTACTACGATTGTCGCATCCCCCAAACACTTCGGCAGTGGCGCTGTGCGGAACGCTCGGTGTGGGGTCAGAAGTCAACATATAAGGAGACACGTTCATGCTGCCACAGCTGTATCGCCACGCTTGGATGGACGGCGAGATCGAAGCCTTCCGCGAACAGGTTCGCCGCTACATCAGTGCTGAGTTCGCCCCAAGGCTGGATGAATGGCGCCGCCAGGGCTATATCCCGCGCGAAGTCTGGCGTCCGTTCGGCGAGATAAGCTTTCTGCTGCCCGAGATTCCCGAGTCCTATGGCGGTGCCGGCGCCAGCCTCGCCTACCAATTGGTGGTGCAAGACGAGCTGGCCAAGGCCGAGATGCCGGTCAATATAGCGGTGCACACCATCGCTTCGCATTACATCCTGGACTTCGGCACGGAAGCGCAAAAGCAGCGCTGGCTGCCCAAGGTGACGAACGGCGAGATGCTGGCCGCCATCGCGATGACCGAGCCGGGCTGCGGCTCGGATCTAAAGGCCATCTCCACCCGTGCCCGGCGCGATGGAGACCACTATGTGATCGACGGCGCCAAGACCTTCATCACCAACGGCTTCACCGGCAACCTGTTGATCGTCGCGGCGCGCACCAGCGGTACAGGCAGCAAGGGGGTGTCGCTGTTCGTGCTGGAAACCGAGAATCTGCCCGGCTTTCGCGTTGGCCGACTACTGGAGAAGATCGGCATGCAGGCCTCGGACACGGCGGAGTTGTTCTTCGACAGCGTACGCGTGCCGGCCGACCAACTGCTGGGCGAGGTCGAAGGTCAGGGCTTCGGGCAGTTGATGGGCGCATTGCCCTACGAGCGCATGCTTATTGCCGTGCCGGCGGCCGCCACTATCGAGCAGGCGCTGGCCGTCACGGTTGAGTACACGAAGCAGCGCAAGGCCTTCGGCGCGCCCCTCTTCGACATGCAGCTCACGCGCCAGAAACTGGCCGAGGTGGCCACTACCGCGCATGTGGTGCGCAGCTTCGTCAACGACTGCACCCAGCGCCTGCTGGACGGCACGCTGGATAACGAGGCCGCTTACATGGCAAAGTGGTGGTGCACCGAGCAGCAGTGCCGCGTGGTGGACGAGTGCCTTCAATTGTTCGGCGGCTACGGCTACATGGCCGAGTACCCGATCGCGCGGATGTATGCCGCTTCGCGAGTGCAGAAGATCTATGGCGGCGCCAACGAGGTCCTGAAAGACCTGGTTGCGAGGAAGTTGTAACATGGTGTACACGTTGCACACGCTGCAGATGCCGCTGCACGGCGTCCGCGTGGTGGAGTTCGAGGGCATCGGTCCAGGCCCTCTGGCCGCCAGGATGCTGGCCGACATGGGCGCCGAGGTAATCACGCTGACACGGGCCGAGCAGGCTGCTGGGGCGCAGCGTCTGGGTGGAGCGGTGGAGAACCCGCTGCATCGCGGCAAGACGGTCGAGGTCATCGACCTGAAGTCGCCCGGTGGCAAAGTGCGCGCACTGGAGCTGATTGTCCAGGCCGACGCCCTGGTCGAAGGCTTTCGCCCCGGTGTGATGGAACGGCTGGGCTTCGGCCCCACTGAATGCGCGGCGCACAATCCCCGGCTGGTTTACGGCCGGATAACGGGCTGGGGCCAGAGCGGCCCGCTCGCCCAGGCCGCAGGCCACGACCTGAACTACGTCGCGCTGACGGGCCTTCTGTCGCTGTCGGCGCATAGGGGGCAGGCACCCATCGTGCCGCCCTCGGTACTCGGGGATGGGGCCGGGGCGCTGGGCATGGCCTTCGGCGTCGCCTGCGCGCTGGTCGATGCACGGGCCACCGGCCGTGGCCGGGTTGTGGACGCAGCCATCGTGGACATCGTGGCCATGCTGGGCACGCTGGTGCACTGGATTCGCGCCAACGGGCAGATCGACGGCGCACAGCCGAGCCCGTTCCACGATTCGCCGTTCTATGACGTGTACGTCTGCGCCGACGGCGGCTTCATCAGCCTCGGCGCGATCGAGCCGCCGTTCTACGCATTGCTGTTGTCCAAGTTGGGCCTGGCGGACGTGAACCCTGCAGACCAGTACGACACGGCGGCGTGGCCAGCGTTGAAGGAGCGCATCGCGGCCCTCATCCGCACCCAGCCCCAGGCGCACTGGTGCGCGCTGCTTGAAGGCAGCGACGCCTGCTTTGCACCCGTGCTCAGCCTGGCCGAGGCAGTGCGGCATCCGCACAACGCGGCACGGGGCATCTACCAGACCACCTCTTTCGGCGCCATCGAAGCGGCCCCGGCCCCACGGTTCCAGGCACTCGACACAACTACATAGGAGACAAGCACATGACCGACACCAACCAGCCCACCAAGCCTGTCTGCGGCTGCCCGTCCACTACGGGCAACGAGCGCCAACTGAACACCACAACGCTGATCCGGCACGCTGCGCGCACCCACGGGGACCAGGAGATCGTCTACCGCACACCCGATGGTGGTTGGGATCGCTACACCTATGCTGATTGCTATGCGCGCGTCTGCCGCAGCGCCAATGCACTGCGCGCTCTCGGTGTCGAGCCGGGCGACCGGGTCGGCATCCTGGACTGGAACAGCCGACGCCACTTCGAGCTGTACTGGTCCATTCCCGGCCTGGCCGCGGTCATGCTGCAGATGAACTTGCGCCTGGGTGCCGAGGATCTGGGTTACGTGGTCAGCCATAGCGAAGTGTCCTACGTTTGCGTGGACGAAACATTGCTGCCCATTGCCGAATCCATTGCAGCGAATTCGCCCCAGATCAAGGGCTGGATCGTCATGACCGACAAGCCGCTGGACCAGATCAAGACCACGCTGAAACCGCTGCTGCACTACGAAGACCTGCTGGCCGCCGCCGACACGAAAATTGACTGGCCCGAAATCGACGAAACCTCGGCCTACAGTGCCTGCTACACCACCGGCACCACGGGCAAACCCAAGGGCGTGTACTACTCGCACCGCGGCATCTACCTGCACTCCACGGCCATGGCCACCAATCTGGGCATGACGCTGGATGACTGCGTCATGCTCATCACACCCATGTTCCACGGGCAATGCTGGGGCCTGCCACAGGCCGCCACACTGCTCGCCGACAAGATCGTGCTGCCGGGCCGCTACGTTGCCGAAGACACCAAGCCGCTGGTCGATGCCATGATCGCCGAGGGCGTGACGATCGCCAACGGTGCACCGGCCATCTTCCAGCCCATGCTGCAGTACATCGAGACGATGCCGGTCAAGCCGGACTTCAGCCGCATGCGTTTGCTGTCTGGCGCCACGGAGCCGCCGCTGTCGATGATGATCGGTTTCTACGACCTCACGGGTGCCGAGGTGGTGCATGCCTACGGCGCCACCGAAGCCACGACGCTGGTGACGATGAACCGCCTCAAGTCCACGCTCAAGAAGCGCCTGATCCAGGACGAGCGGTGGAACCTCAAGCGCAAGCAGGGCTTGGTATTGACCGGGGTGGACATCCGCATCCTTGATGCCGACGACCAGGATTTGCCGCATGACGGACAGTCGGCTGGCGAGATTTGTCTGCGCGGCCCCTGGATCACAACCAGCTACCACGAGATGCCCGATTCCGGCGACCGCTTCCTGGAGGGTGGTTGGTGGCGTTCGGGTGATGTTGGCACGGTGGATGAGAACGGCTACCTCAAAGTCACCGACCGCATCAAGGACGTGATCAAGAGCGGGGGCGAATGGATTTCTTCCATCGACATGGAAAACCTGCTCATGGGCCACCCGGCCGTACGCGACGCCGCGGTGGTCGGCATTCCCCATGCGAAGTGGCAGGAACGGCCGCTGGCTCTGGTGGTGCTGAAGCCGGGCCAGCAGGCGACCCTGGAACAACTGCAGGAACACCTGACCAGCGCCTTCGCCAAGTGGCAGTTGCCAGACCAGGTTCTGTTCGTCGAGGCCATCCCCAAGACCAGCGTCGGCAAGCTCGACAAGAAGCGCATACGCGCCGAGCATGCGGGCCGCTACGCAAAGTGAGCCAACCTTTTGCTACAGGAGAACAATATGAATGACCATGAACCCGTCATCGTCGGTGCGCTGCGCACCCCCGTGGGCAAGCGCGGCGGGCGCCTGCAGAAATGGCATCCCGTCGATTTGTTGGGCGAGACGCTGCGCCAACTGGTCGAGCACTCCGGCATCAACCCGGCGGATCTGGATGACGTGATCGTCGGCTGCGTGCTGCAGTGGGATCAGCAGCACGGCAACCTGGGTCGTCATGCCGTATTGGCGGCGGGGCTGCCCGAATCCGTCCCGGCGGTGACGGTTGACCGGCAATGCGGTTCCGGCCAGCAGGCGGTAAGCTTTGCCGTGCATGGCATCCGTGCGGGCGCCTACCAGATGGTCATCGGCGCCGGGGTGGAGTCGATGTCACAAGCTCCGATGCCGCCGTCGTTCAAGCCCGGCGCGCCGCTGGGCTCGCAATACAGCCCGCGCGAACTGGCGCGCTACCAGGACAACCCGCTGCTGCCGCAAGGCGCTGCGTCGGAGTTGATGAACAAGCGCTTCGGCCTCACACGCGAGGCCCTGGATGCCTTCGCTGTGCGCAGCCATCGGCGCGCCTTCGAGGCCTCGAAGGCTGGCCGCGTCAACGATCAACTGGTGCGGCTGAACGAGGACCCGGCCGACCCGGATAGCCCGCTTGTCACCGCAGACGAGGGCATGCGCGCCGACCCCAACCCCGAGAAGATGGCCACGCTCAAGCCCGTGTTTTCCGCCGATGGCGCCACCACGGCCGCCAACTCCTCGCAGATCAGCGACGGCGCCGCCGCGCTGCTGATCGCCAGCCGCGCCTACGCCAAACGGCACGGGTTGAAGCCGCGTGCACGCTTCGTCAGCACCACCGTGGCTGCGGCCGATCCGGTGATCCAATTCACCGCTGTGCTTGATGCCACCCGCAAGGCGCTGAAGGAGTCGGGCCTGAGCCTGGACGAGATTGACCTGTTTGAAGTCAACGAGGCCTTTGGCGGCGTGCCGCTGATGTTCCAGCAGGAATTCGGCATTCCGGATGATCGCCTCAACGTCAACGGCGGCTCGGTGGCCATCGGCCATCCGTTGGGCTCCACCGGCGCGCGCATGCTTACAGATCTGCTGTGCGAGCTGGAGCGCCGAGGCGGCCGCTATGGCTTGCAGACCATCTGCGAGGCTTCAGGCACGGCCAATACCACCATCATCGAGCGGCTGGCATGAGCGGGGCCACCATGAGCGAAGCCAGCGAAGTGCTCGTCAGCCGCGAAGGCGCCATCGTCACCTTGACCATCAACCGCCCGCGCGCAAAGAACAGCTTGAATCGCGCGGTATTCGATGGCCTGCGTGCACAGCTTGTGCAATTGCAAGACGACGATGCTGTGCGCGCGGTCATCATCACCGGCGCCGAGGGCGTTTTCTGCGCCGGAGCCGACATCACGGCGTTCGACGCGCTGCGCGCCGAGCCGCTGCTGGGCGACCGCGCGGCGGCAGGCGGCCACTTCTGGTCGGAACTGGAGCGCTTCCCTAAGCCCGTCATCGCAGCGGTGGAAAAGCTCGCGCTGGGCGGCGGCACGGAACTGGCGCTGGCTTGCGATATTGCGATCGCTGGTGAGTCAGCCATGTTCGGGGTGCCGGAAGTCAAGCTGGGCGCCATTCCGGGGGCCGGCGGCACACAACGCCTGATCCACGCCATCGGCAAGTCTAAGGCTATGGCCCTGCTGCTGACCGGGGACTTCATCGACGCCCGCAAGGCCTGCGATGCAGGCATGGTCGCCGAAGTGACGACTGACGGCCAGGCCCTGCCGACGGCTTTGGCGATGGCCAACCGGATTGCAGCCAATTCGCCGCTGGCCGTGGCGCTGGCGAAAGATGCGGCCCTGACCAGCTTTGAAACTCCGCTCGCGCAGGGCCTGGAGCATGAGAAGCGTAATTTCCTCGTCGCTTTGCGTTCGGCCGACAACCTGGAAGGGCAAGCGGCATTCCTGGGTAAGCGCACCCCCCACTTCACGGGCCAATAACGCCTGTCTATCTGTCATCCATCGAGGAAAAACTATGCAACTGAACTCCGACATCTCTGCCATCATTACCGGAGGCGCTTCCGGCCTGGGAGCCGCCACGACCCGGCGTTTGGCCAGCCGTGGCGTCAAAGTCGCCATCTTCGACATGAACGAAACCGTCGGCCAGGCGTTGGCCAGCGAACTCGGCGGCGTTTACTGCAATGTGGACGTGACATCTGAGGAGCAGGTGGACGCAGCCTTTGCCAAGGCCCGTGCGGCCATCGGGCAGGAGCGCATTCTGGTTAACTGCGCCGGTACTGCCGATGCCGTCAAGACTGTCAGCCGCGACAAGAAAACCGGCGAAATTCGCGCATGCGCGGCAGATCGCTTCAATCGCATCATTCAGATCAACCTGGTGGGCACCTTCCGTTGCATCGCTAAGTCAGCCGCGGGTATGCTGACGCTCGCATCGCTGGCCGATGGCGAGCGCGGCGTCATCGTCAACACCGCTTCGGCCGCCGCGCAGGACGGCCAGGTCGGGCAGGCCAGCTATGCGGCCAGCAAGGCAGCCATCGTGGGCATGGCCTTACCGGTCGCGCGCGACATGATGGATGAAGGGATCCGGGTCAATACCATCATGCCGGGGATCTTCGGTACACCATTGCTGCTGGGTCTGCCGGACAACGTCAAGCAGGCGCTGGCGGCCAGCGTGCCCTTTCCCAAGCGGTTGGGCGACCCCGATGAATTTGCCCAGGCCGTCGAGTTTCTCGTCACCTGCGACTACATGAACGCCGAGTCCATTCGGGTGGATGGCGCTATCCGCATGGCTCCGCGCTGACGCCTGAAATCTTGACCAATCAGGAAGCGTCATGTCTGGAAATCCGGTCATTCTCGAAAAGCATGGTGCTGTTGCCACCATCACACTCAATGCGCCCCAGAAAAAGAATGCGCTGAGCACGTCTGTCGTCAACGCGCTCGCTGGCGTCATTGCAGACGTCGAGCGTGACGACTCGATTCGCGCTTTGCTGCTGCGCGGCGAGGGCCGGATGTTCAGTTGTGGCGGCGACATCGATGAAATGTTGGCCGCAGGCGATGAGTTGTCTACCTTGGTCGATGACGAATTGAGGGTGGCGGAACGCATGATTCCTCAATTTGCCAGCTTGCCATTCCCGGTGGTCTGTGCCGTACAAGGCGCGGTCGCCGGAGGCAGCCTCGGGCTTGCCTTGGCCTCTGACTACCTGATTGCCGCAAGTGGGACGAAATTCGTGGCGGCCCACACAGGCCTTGGATACGCGGGGGATTTCGGCATCAGCTGGCTACTTCCACGCGCAGTGGGTGGACGACGCGCACGAGACATGATCTTGACCAATCGCGTAGTCAGTTCGGACGAGGCCTTGGCCTGGGGATTGGTCGAGAAAGTGGTTCCTGGCGAGAGCCTGCTGGGCGAAGCGCGGCGTATGGCGGTGCAATTTTCGGTCGGACCAACGCAAGGTTATGCGGGCGCCAAGCGCCTGCAACTCGCTGCCTTCGAGAGTGATCTGGCGACCTCATTGAGGCTGGAGGCGGCCGAAATGAATCGAGCCTCGAAAACCACAGATTCGCTGGAAGCGGTTCACGCGTTCGTCGCAAAGCGAGTCCCGCAGTTTGCCGGACGCTGAACGGCTGTAGACGCATCCGGTCGGTAGGTGCTCAATCGCTGCTGGCGTCAGGTAACGGATAAACCCTGCTGCCGTCGGATTTGCCAGGATAGGGTGCCACCATGTACCTGCCCAGAAATCAGCATGCCGAGTCGTTGTTCGATGACCGGCGTCCATGGCACCAAGCTGAACCCCATACCATCATCGAGCATGGCAAAGCGGCCACTGGCGAGCATGAGGCTGCGCCGGTAGATGCCGGTCACGCGCTGGCCATCGGCCGCCAGACGGTGTTCCAGCCCGGTTTCGGTGGCAATATCCTTGGCAGCCCGAATCACATCCCGATCGCGTAGTGTCGCCAATAGATTGCGCGCGAGGATTACGCGCTGCCCGCGCCGCTCTGCCAGCCCCTGTTCGGCCAGGAATTCGGCGCGCTGCTGCATCGCCTGGTTGACCTCGCTGCCAAAGCCCAGGTTGCCCAGGCCCGAGCCGCCGCCGATCAACTGCTGGTCGAGCCAGGTGGCTCCGATCACGCGGGCCTGCCGCTCGATGGGCAGGTGCGATTTCAGCTCCACCGCCACGCCGCCCAGGCGCTGCGCATCGTAGCGACGGCCCTGCTCGGGCAGGTCGTCCGGCACCTTCCATAGCCCCTCGGCCACCCGTTCCACGATACCGGCACGGCGCAAGGCTTCCAGCCGGCGGACGTGGGACGCGACCACTTCCTGCGGATCGCGGCCGGGCACGGCCTGACCCTGCGCGATGGCAAGGTGGTGGTCGGTGCGGTACAGGCCATCGCTCGCCAGCGCGGCGATGTTCTTGTCGGCCGCGCGCACGGCGGCCGATCCCTTCACCTCCACCACGGCGCCGGCGGGATAGTTCGCCAGCTCGTCGCGGGCGTTGAGCGCGACGTAGTGGGCCTTGCCGTCCACCCCGTCGATGACCAGATAGCCCCGGTCGCGCAGTTCGTCGGCCAGCCCCTACGCGGCCACGCGGCCGAGGATGGTTCGGCCATCGTCACCCGGCTCGAATACCGCCAGCTCGCGCGGCTCGCCGCGCATGGCCCGCTGCATGGTGCGGATGATGTCGCC
>JAZJYP010000045.1:0-24838 GCA_040390345.1 Pseudomonadota bacterium
CTTCGATGAAGTCGCCCAGGTGGGAGTCGTCATCGTCGCCAATCGGCGTTTCCATCGAGATTGGCTCTTTGGCGATCTTCATGATCTTGCGGATTTTGTCTTCCGGCATCTCCATCTTGATCGCCAGGGTCGCCGGATCGGGCTCGGCACCGGTTTCCTGCAGGATCTGGCGCGAGATGCGGTTCATCTTGTTGATCGTCTCGATCATGTGCACGGGAATACGGATCGTGCGCGCCTGGTCGGCGATCGAACGGGTGATGGCCTGGCGGATCCACCAGGTGGCATAGGTCGAAAACTTGTAGCCGCGGCGGTATTCGAACTTGTCGACCGCCTTCATCAGGCCGATATTGCCTTCCTGGATCAGGTCGAGGAATTGCAGGCCGCGGTTGGTGTATTTCTTGGCGATCGAAATCACCAGGCGCAAGTTGGCCTCGGTCATTTCGCGCTTGGCCTTGCGCGCCTTCATTTCACCGGCCGCCATCTGGCGGTTGATGTTGCGCAGGTCCGGCAGCGGCAGCACGACGCGCGCTTGCAGGTCGATCAGGCGCTGCTGCAGTTCCTTGATGGTCGGGATGTTGCGGCCCAGGATGGCGCTGTAGGCGTGGCCGGCGGCCACTTCGCCGTCGACCCAGTCCAGATTGGTTTCATTGCCCGGGAAGACCTTGATGAAGTGGGCGCGCGGCATGCCGCACTTGTTGACGGCCACGTCGAGAATCTGCTTTTCGATATGGCGCACTTCGTCGACCTGGCCACGCAAGGTGTCGCACAGCTTTTCGACGACCTTGGCCGTGAAGCGGATGCCCAAGAGTTCGTTGGAGATCGTTTCCTGGGCCTTGACGTAGGCCTTGGAGTTGTAGCCGTCTTTTTCGAAGGCCTTGCGCATCTTGTCGAACTGCTGCGAGATGATGTCGAACTTGTCCATCGCAGCAACCTTGAGCGCTTCGAGCTGCTCGGCCGAGAAACCGGCGGCCCCGCCACCGGTGGACTCTTCTTCTTCGCCTTCGGCTTCTTCGTCGTCTTCTTCTTCGTCGTCCTCGTCGTCGGCAGCCGATGCGGCGGCAACGGGGGCGACGTCGTCTTCGGAATCGACCATGCCATCGACGATTTCATCGATCTTGATTTCGTCGTTCTGGATGCGGATGGCGGCGGAAATGATTTCGGCGATCGTCACCGGGCAGGCCGAGATGGCCTGGATCATGTCTTTCAGGCCGTCTTCGATGCGCTTGGCAATTTCAATTTCGCCTTCGCGGGTGAGCAGCTCGACCGAGCCCATTTCACGCATATACATGCGCACGGGGTCGGTGGTGCGGCCAAAGTCGGAGTCGACTGTCGACAGGGCCGCTTCGGCGGCAGCTTCCGCTTCGTCGTCGGACGTCACGGTGGCCACATTGTCCGACAGCAGCAGCGTCTCGGCGTCCGGCGCGTGCTCGTAGACGGCGATGCCCATGTCGTTGAAGGTGCCGATGATGCCTTCGATCGCTTCGGGATCGACGATGTTTTCGGGCAGGTGGTCGTTGATCTCGGCGTAGGTGAGGAAGCCGCGTTCCTTGCCGAACTTGATCAGGGTCTTGAGTTTCTGGCGGCGCCGCTCGAGTTCTTCTTCCGACGCTTCGGTGTCGGACGAGAAGGCGTCCTTGAGCAGGGCCTTTTCCTTGGCCTTGCGGTCCTTGGCCTTGGCCTTGTCGACGGCCTTGAGCTCGGCGCGTTCGACCGCGTTCAGGGCCGCCACTTCGTCGTTCTCGGGCTGGAATTCTTTGGGCTTGCGGCCGCGCCGGCCCGGCACCTTGACCGACGGCAGCACGTAGCCGGACGTGTCGATCGAGGCCAGCGTGGCGGCATCGGTGGTCTGGCTGACCGCGGGTGTCGTGCTGGCGGTGCGCGCTTCGGCCTTGTCGAGCGCTTTATCCGCCTTGGCGGAGGCTTTGGATGGCTTTTCAGCCGCTTTGGATTCGGGTTTCTTGATTGGCACAGGCGCTTTCGATGTCACAACGACGAGCTTTATGGTGAATGAAATAAAGTTTGCTGCCGGCCTCGCGGCCCTAAACAAGTTTTACACCTTTAACTACACCTATCGGCTTGATCTGCGTCAAGCGCACAACGTCGGCGGTTGGGGGCGGGGGCCGCTGGAGGTTGGCCGGCATGCACCTGCACTGCCGCAACCTGGGAGGGCCCATGCCGCCGGCGCCACCGTAACCTTGCGCCGATCAAGAGCCTCACTTACATAAAAATCTTACCACTTCCGAACCAAGCATTATTTCAAAGAACACAACACTTAGCGTTTTATTATAGCACGCAGCTTTTCTTTTTCCAGTCGTGAAAACGGCGCGTTTTCCCTATGTCAACGCGGGGTCATCTCGGCCACCGCTTCGCGCAGCAACTGGTCTTGAAGGGCCGTGATTTCGCGATATCGTACGCCCATCTGGTCCGATGTGAGGCCGGACGAAAACAGCTCGCTGAGCTCCTTTTTCAAGGTATCCATCTTGATCTGGCGCACCGTTGCCAGCAGCCAGACCCGGTCGGTCTCGATGTCGGACTCCGGTTCGGCGACAATTTCGCCGATCAGGCCGTCATATTCGGGGCCATTCTGCTTCAAATGCTGGGCCAGGGCGGCAAATCCGCCATGTTCGCCCAAGGCCTGGGCCACGGCCACCAGCTGGGCCAGGCGCTCGGACGATTCGGGGCCGAAGAAGCCGAAAGCCTGGAGCGCGTCGGCGTCGAGCGCCAGCGCCAGCTGAGGGTGCGCCACCAGGGTGCGCAGGATCTTCAGTTCCAGGCCAAGCGGCTGCTGGCGGCCCTGGCGCGGCGGCGCCTTGCGGATTTCCGCCACCGGTTTGGACAACTCGAACAAGCCTTCGATCTCGGCCGGCGTGGTCTGGGTCAGGCTGGCCAGGCCGCGCACGATTTGCAGGCGCAACGCGGTCGGCGTCATCGACTGCAACAGGGGCTTGGCGTCGAACTGGATGCGGGCACGCCCTTCCGGCGAGCTCAGGTCATGCTCGCCCGACACTTCGCGCAGCAGGAATTGCGACAGCGGCATGGCGTCGTGGATCTCGTCGGCGAAGGCGTCGCCGCCGAATTCGCGCACATAGCTGTCCGGATCGTGCTCGGTGGGCAGGAACAGGAACTTGATCGTCTTGTTGTCCGTCACCTGGGGCAGGCAGGCTTCCAGCGCGCGGCGGGCGGCGCGGCGGCCGGCCTTGTCGCCGTCGAAGCTGAAAATGACGGTGTCGGTCTGGCGCAGCAGCTTTTGCACGTGGGTGCTGGTGCAGGCGGTGCCGAGCGTGGCCACCGCTTGCGCGAAGCCGAGCTGGGCCAGGGCGACCACGTCCATATAGCCTTCGGTGACAAGCACATAGCCGGCGTCGCGGATGGCCTGGCGCGCTTCGAACAGGCCGTACAGCTCGAAGCCCTTCTGGAACAGCGGCGTTTCCGGCGAATTCAGGTACTTCGGTTCGCCCGAATCGAGTACGCGCCCGCCAAAGCCGATCACCTGGCCCTTGGTGTTGCGGATCGGGAACATGATGCGTTCGCGGAAGCGGTCATAGCGCTTCTTGTTGCCGCCGTCTTCGTCGACCTTGTCGATCACCAGGCCCGATTCGACCAGGGCCAGCGCTTCGTAGTCGGGGAAGACCGAGCGCAGGTTGTCCCAGCCGCTGGGCGCGTAACCCATGCCGAAGCGGGCCGCGATTTCGCCGGTCAGGCCACGCCGTTTCAGGTATTCGATCGCATTCGGGGCGTTGCGCAGCTGGCCGCGGTAAAAGTCGCAGGCCTGCGTGAGCGCGTCGGACAGGGCCATGGTCTGGGCCTGGTTGGCGGCGCGCTGGGCCGGGGGAATCTTGTCGTTCTGGTCGGGCACGACCATGCCCACGTTCTGGGCCAGGTCTTTCACGGCGTCGACGAAGCCCATGCCCGAGTATTCGATCAGGAAGCCGATCGAGGTGCCATGGGCGCCGCAGCCGAAGCAGTGGTAGAACTGCTTGGTGGGGCTGACCGTGAAGCTGGGGGATTTTTCGTTGTGGAAGGGGCACAGGCCCATGTAATTGGCGCCGCCCTTTTTCAGCTGGACGTACTTGCCAACCACGTCGACGATGTCAACGCGGTTCAATAAATCGGTGATGAATGATTGTGGAATCACGTTGCGTGTGCCGTCTTTGTCTCAGGTCAGACTATACCGCATGGCCGACTGCGGCTTGAGCTAGGTCAGCGTGGGCCCATGGGCCCACCCTACGTAGGGTGGGCACGTGTGCCCACCCTCGCAACAACAATTATGCAGGCGTGAGTGCCTTCTTGACCAGAGCGGAGACGACCGTCATGTCGGCGCGGCCAGCCAGCTTGGGCTTGACGATGGCCATGACCTTGCCCATGTCCTGGGGACCGGCGGCGCCCGAGGCGGCCACGGCGGCAGCGACTTCGGCGGCCACTTCCTCGCCCGACAGGCCGGCCGGCATGTAGGCTGCCAGCACGACGAGCTCGGCTTTTTCGATGTCGGCCAGGTCGGTGCGGCCACCGGCTTCGAACTGGGTGATCGAATCCTTGCGCTGCTTGATCATCTTTTCGATGATGGCGGTGGTCTGCGCGTCATTCAGTTCGATGCGCTCGTCGACTTCCTTGCGCTTGATTTCGGCCAGGATCAGGCGGATCGTGCCCAGCTTGCCCGCTTCCTTGGCGCGCATGGCGGCCTTCATGTCTTCGGTGATTTGTTCTTTCAAGCCCATGATTTCCTCGCTTTCAGTCGGTATAAAAAGCAAAACCCGCTGCGGTAAACCGGAGCGGGTATGCGCAAAACCTCACCCGGCGAACCGGATCAGTTTCGTCAAAAACAGTTTAGAACAGCTTCTTCGGCAGTTGCTGGCTGCGGATGCGCTTGTAGTGGCGCTTCACGGCAGCGGCCAGCTTGCGCTTGCGCTCAGCCGTTGGCTTCTCGTAGAACTCGCGTGCGCGCAGTTCGGTCAGCAGACCGGTTTTTTCGATGGTGCGTTTGAAGCGACGCATTGCGACTTCGAACGGCTCGTTTTCTTTAAGGCGAATAGTGGTCATGTAAAAATTCAAACCGTTAGATTTAGGGGAAGAACGAGATTCTATCAGCTTTTTGGAAGCAAGGGAAGAACTTCGTCAAGTGTTGATTAATCGCCACGCCCACCGAGGGCGATGCCGGCCGCCATCGCGGAAGCCCAGGCCCACTGGAAATTATACCCGCCCAGCCAGCCCGTCACGTCGACCGCTTCGCCGATGAAATACAGGCCGGGCACCTTGTTGGCCATCATCGACTGCTGGTTCAGCTCGCGCGTGTCGATGCCGCCCAGGGTCACTTCGGCCTTGCGGTAGCCCTCCGAGCCGGTCGGCACGATCGACCAGGAATTCAATGCTACACCCAATTGACGCAATTTGGCGTCGGGCATGTCGGCCAGGCGCGCATCGAGGGCGAAACCGTTGGCCAAGAGCAAACCTTCGGCCAGGCGCGTGGGCAGCCACTGGGCCAGCACATTGCCCAGCTGTTTCTTGATGGTCGATTTGCCTTCGATCAGCGCTTCGGCCACGTCCATATCCGGCAGCAGGTTGATGACGATGGGCGTGCCCGGCTCCCAGTAGCTGGAAATTTGCAGGATGGCCGGGCCGGACAGGCCGCGGTGGGTGAACAGCAAGTCTTCGCGGAAATGGCCTTTTTTGGCCGTGCGGCCCTTGCCAGAGCTAGTGCTCACTTCCACCTCCAGCGCGATGCCGGCGAGGGGCGCGAAGGCTTCCCAGCTGGGGCCGTCGAAGGTCAGGGGCACCAGGCCGGGGCGCGTTTCGATGACGTTCAGGCCGAAGTCCTGGGCGATACCATAGGCAAAGTCGGTCGCGCCAATCTTCGGGATGGACAGGCCGCCGGTGGCGATAACGACATTATTAACGTCAATATCGCCAGTGTCGGTGCACAGGAAAAAGCGCCCGTCCAGTGCTTCGAGCGATTCGACCTTGCAGGGCATGCGCCATTCGACATCGCCGTCCGAACACTCGGTCTTGAGCATCTCGATGACTTGCTCGGCCGAGTCGTCGCAGAACAGCTGGCCGCGGTGCTTCTCGTGGTAGGCGATGCGGTATTTCTTCATCAGCGCGAGGAAATCCTGCGGCGTGTAGCGCGACAGGGCACTCTTGCAGAAATGTGGATTGGCGGACAGAAAGTTGGCCGGGCCGGCATTGATATTCGTGAAATTGCAGCGCCCGCCGCCGGAAATGCGGATCTTTTCCGCCAGCTTGGCCGCGTGATCGATCAAGACTACGCGGCGGCCAGCCTGGGCGGCCACGGCCGCGCACATCATGCCGGCCGCACCGGCGCCGATCACTGCTACATCATATTGTTTTGCCATGGCTGCGCCAATTCCTGCGAAGTACAAAGAGGTGATTGTACCGCGCTGGCGCAGCGGACGACCTCGCCAATGACGATGATCGCAGGGCTGGCGAGGCCAGATTCGGCCAAATCTTCGCTCAAACGCCCCAAAGTGGTGAGCAATTGGCGCTGGCGCTCGCCGGTGGCGCCTTCGATGACGGCCACGGGCATGCGCGGGTCCATGCCGCCGGCCAGCAAGGCCAGTTCGATTGCGCGGCAGCGGGCCACGCCCATGTAGATGACCAGGGTCAGGCCGGTGGCAGCGAGCTGCGCCCAATCGGTGCGCCCTGCACCATCGTCGCGCTCGTGCCCGGTGATGAAGATGGCGCCGGCGCTGTAGGCGCGGTGGGTCAGGGGTACGCCCAGGGTGGTGGGCGCGGCCAGGCCGCTGCTGATGCCGTTGATGACCTCGACGGCGATGCCCTCGGCCATCAGGTGGCTGCGCTCCTCGCCGCCCCGGCCGAAGATGAAGGGGTCGCCGCCCTTGAGGCGCACCACGCAGCGCCCGGCGCGCGCCTCGGCGATCATCAGGCGCTCGATGAAGTCCTGGGCGGTGGAGCGGCAGCCGCCGCGCTTGCCCACGGGGATGATGCGGGCGGTTTTGCCGGCGTAGTCGAGGATGGCGGGATTGACCAGGTCGTCCACCAGCAGCACGTCGGCACGGCCGATGGCCTTGACGGCCTTGAGGGTCAACAGTTCCGGGTCGCCCGGACCGGCGCCGACCAGATATACCTTGCCTTGTTCCATGATGCGCCTCGCGAGTGATGTTGAGGTATCACTAGCAAGCGGCATGCCACCGCGTGGGCACCCGTGCCCATCCGACGATGTCACGTCCCCGTAGGGTGGGCACGGGTGCCCACCCGCGCGACCTTCAGAATCTGCTCCACCTGTTCGATGATCGACGGCGGCACCGGCACCTCGCCGCGCAAGGCCTGCAAAATCCACGCGGCCGTCGTGGCGGCATCACGGTTTTCCGGCATCTCGGCATGCACATCGGTAGGCGCCTCGCGTTCGACCAGCGTCGTGCGCTGGCCACCATGGAACCAGTCGATCTGCGGCGCGCGGTTGGCATTGGCCACCGTCTCGCCTTCGGTGCCGCGCATCAGGAAAGCGTCGCCCCGCTCATGCGGCGCGGCGTTCTGGAAGTAGTCGCCCAGCATGGCCAGGTATTCCGGATGCGTGTAGGACACCAGCCGCAGCGCCGGCCCCTCGAAGGGCTGCATGATCTTCACCAGCGTATGCGTGGAGTTGCGCACGCCCAGCACGCGGCGCGCGGCCAGCCGGCGCGCCATCTTCGGGGCCAGCACCTCGATCGGCATGAAGCTGGGGTGGCCCAGCGCCACCGCGGCCTGGAAGCCGGCCAGCGTATCGGCCTGCGGCAAGCGCATGGCCTCGAAAATCTCGGCTGTCGTGACCCGCCCCGGGTCACGCGCCACGCCATGCACCAGCACTGGCACGCCTTCGCGCGCGAGCAGCATGGCCAGCAGCGGCGTCAGGTTGGCCATCTTGCGCGCACCGTTGTAGCTGGGGATGATCACCGGCTGGTAGGCGCCCGGCGGCACGGGAAGCTTGTCGAACGACGCTTCGCCCGCGTCGAGGAAGCCGGCAATTTCTTCGGTCGACTCGCCCTTGATGCGCATGGCCAGCATGACGGCGCCCATTTCGAGGTCGGACACGCGGCCATCAAGCATGGCGGCGTAAAGGGCATGGGCATCGGCGCGCGACATGCTGCGCGCGCCTTTCTTGCCGCGGCCGATTTCCTTGATGAAGGGAGCGGCGAGGAAGGGGGAGTGGTCGATAGTCATGCAACGAAGCTTAACAAAAATAATTTGAATAATCTTGAATCCAGCTTCAAACGCCCTCCGTATATCAGCGGTACACCTGTCGTTACACCGCTGTTTTCAAAGGAGAGATGCAATGAAACACCTGATATTGCCCCTGTTGCTATTGGCCTGCACCGGCACGCAAGCGTCGAGCCATCGCGAGGCGCCGTTCGTGACGCGCACGCCGAAAGTGGACGGCACCGACTTCTACATGTTCCGTAGCTACCAGGCCGGGCGCGCGGACTACACGACCCTGATAGCGAACTACGTGCCGCTGCAGGATGCGTACGGCGGCCCGAACTTCTTCATGATGGACCCGGAAGCGCTGTACGAAATCCATATCGATAACAACGGCGACGCGAAGGAAGACATCACCTTCCAGTTCCGCTTCAAGAACACCAACAAGGACGCCAAGTTCACCGTGGGCGGCAAGCAGGTGTCGATTCCGCTGGTGATCAACGGCGGCGCCATCGATAGCGTCAACCCGGCCGGCATCAATGTACGCGAGACCTATAGCGTGACCATGGTGCGGGGCGACCGCCGCAGCGGCGCGCGCACCGTCATCACCAACGCCGACGGCGGCTCTTCCACCTTCGACAAGCCGATCGACAATATCGGCAATAAGGCCATTCCCAACTACGCGGCCTACGCGGCCAAGCATGTCTACAACATCAACATCCCCGGCTGCGCGGCGCCAGGACACATGTTCGTCGGCCAACGCAAGGATCCGTTCGTGGTTAACCTGGGCGAGACCTTCGACCTCGTCAACATCAAGGCGCCGGCCGTCGAATTCAATCCGAACGCCGAGAAGGCCGCGCACGACGACCTGGACGACAAGAACGTCACCGCGCTGGAACTGGAAGTGCCCACCAGCTGCCTGCTCTCGTCAACCGCGAACGAGCCCGTCATCGGCGCCTGGACCACGGCCAGCATGCGCCAGGGCCGCCTGCTCAATCCAACGCCCAAGGCCGACAACGACGCCGCGCATGAAGGCGGTGCCTGGGTGCAGGTCTCGCGCCTCGGCATGCCGCTGGTGAATGAAGTGGTCATCGGCCTGAAGGACAAGGACCGCTTCAACCACAGTAAGCCCTCGGGCGACGCGCAGTTTGCCGACTACGTGACCAATCCCACCTTTCCGATGCTGATCGAAGTCTTGTTCGGCAATGCCGGTGCCAAGGCGCCGACCAACTTCCCACGCAATGACCTGGTGGCCACCTTCCTCACCGGGATCAAGGGTGTGAACCAGCCCAAGACCGTCACCGCCTCCGAGATGCTGCGCCTGAACACCGCGATCGCGCCCACCGCTGTCGGCGCCCAGAACCGCATGGGTGTCATCGGCGGCGACAATGCCGGCTTCCCGAATGGCCGCCGTCCCGGTGACGACGTCGTCGATATCGCCCTGCGCGTGGTGATGGGCAAACTGTGCACCATCAACATCGGCTGCGCCCCGGCCGATGCACCAGCCGGCGCGATCCGCTTCACCGACGGCGCCTATCTCGACGAGACCGTGTTCAGCAACAGCTTCCCTTACCTGGCCACGCCGATCGCCGGCTCGCCGCATCCATAAGGAGGACACCATGAAAAAGCTCATTGCCTTGCTTGCCCTGGCCGGATGCGGCGGCAGTTCCAGCTACCAGGCGCCGCCGGCCACGCAGCCGCCGCTGCCCCAGGTCGATGCCTTCTTCGCGCAGGTCAAGACCTTGATCGCGGCCCTGCCCGACGACCTCGAGGCGCCGTCGATCGACGCCATGGTCGCCACCAGCCCGGACGACTCCGAGCCGGTCGAGTTGAACTGAGCGGCCATGCGCCCCCTTCCCCTGCTCCTGGTGCTGGCGTGCGCAGCGGCGCACGCCAGGCCCTACGTGCCAGCGCGCGGCAGCGACGTGGTCGAACGCCTGCCGCAGCGCGTCCGCCTGGTCGCCACCGCCGACCTGAAACAGGCCACCGAGGCGGCGCGCCGCTACATCGTGCTGGCGCGCAGCGAGACCGACCCGCGCTAC
The DNA here is from genome assembly GCA_040390345.1 of Pseudomonadota bacterium. Classification (GTDB taxonomy): domain Bacteria; phylum Pseudomonadota; class Gammaproteobacteria; order Burkholderiales; family Burkholderiaceae_D; genus Telluria_A. The sequence continues at coordinate 10,191 of JAZJYP010000045.1, forward strand.
TACGGCTACGCCCAGGCGGCGCTGTCGCCCTGGTGGCGCCTGCCCGCGCCGCCCGCCGAGGTGCGCCTGCTGCGCGCGACCATCCTGCAAAGCACCCATCACTTCACCGAGGCGCTGGCCGACCTCGATGCCGTGCTGGCGCTGGACACGAAGAACGCCCAAGCCTGGCTCACGCGCGCCACCGTGCTCACCGTGCGCGGCGACTATGACAAGGCCACGGCCAGTTGCGCGCGCCTGTCCTCGCTGGTGACGGAGCTGGTGACGATCACGTGTATCGCCAACGTGGCCGCCAACACCGAGCGCGCCCGCACCGCCGAGCCGCTGCTGGACCTTGCCTTGCGGCGCAGCGACGCCGACGCCGAACAAAGCGTCTGGGCATTGACGCTGCTGGCCGAGATGGCTGCGCGCCGTGGCGACGCCATCGCGGCCGAAGCGCGCTTCCAGCGTGGACTGGCACTGGCCCCGCGTGACAGCTACCTGCTCGGCGCCTACGCCGACTTCCTGCTCGACCAGCACCGACCGCGCGAAGTAATCGCACTGGTGGCGCCGTTCGACCGTATCGACGGCCTGCTCCTGCGCCATGCCCTCGCGCTGAAACAGCTGAACGATCCCGCGTTGCCCGCCGTCCAGGGCGAACTGGCCGCCCGCTTTGCCGCCGCCGCCCAGCGCGGCGACACCGTGCACCAGCGTGAACAGGCCCGCTACGAGCTGCATCTGCGCGGTGATGCGCGCGCGGCGCTGGACCTGGCACAGAAAAACTGGGCGGTCCAGAAAGAAGCGGCCGACCTGCGCATCTTGCGCGAAGCCAAAGGAGGTTCATGATGCTGCGCGTACTCTTTGCCATCCTGCTGCTGACCGCCCTGCCCGCCCAGGCGCACAAGCCCAGCGACAGCTACCTGACGCTGCGCATCGACGGCACGCAGGTGAGCGGCCAGTGGGACATCGCCCTGCGCGACCTGGACGTGGCCATCGGCCTGGACCAGGACGGCGACGGCCAGCTCACCTGGAACGAGGTGAAGGCCATGCACCGTGCCATCGCCAATTACGCGCTGGCGCACCTGGAGCTGGCCGGCTGCACCGTCACGCCGGGCGAACAGCTGCTCGACAAGCACACCGACGGTGCCTACACCGTGCTGCGATTCGCGGCCACCTGCGCGCAGGCGCCGGCCGCCATCGGCTACAGGCTCTTCGCCGACACCGACCCGCAGCACAAGGGCCTGCTGCGCATCGAACAGGACGGCCAGACCGGCACCGCCATCCTGGGACCGGACCATCCGCGCCAGGCACTGGCCGGTGTGAGCCGGCTGCACCAGTTCGCCGACTATGTGCGCCACGGGACCTGGCATATCTGGATTGGCTTCGACCACATCCTGTTCCTGCTCTCGCTGCTGCTGCCGGCCGTGCTAACCAGGCCGCGCGACGCCTTCATCGACGTGCTGAAGGTCGTCAGCGCCTTCACGCTGGCGCACTCGATCACGCTCTCGCTAGCCGCGTTGCAGGTGGTAGTGCTGCCCTCGCGCTGGGTGGAGTCGGCCATCGCCGCCTCGGTCGTCCTCGCGGCATTGAACAACATCGTGCCCTTGTTCCGCGGGCGCCGGCCGGTGGCCGCCTTCGCCTTCGGGCTACTGCACGGTATTGGCTTTGCCAGCGTGCTGACGGACCTGGGCCTGCCGCAGGGCGCGCTTGCCCTCCGCCTGGCCGGTTTCAACGTCGGCGTCGAACTGGGCCAACTGGCCATTGTGGCGGCGTTCCTGCCGTGCGCCTTCCTACTCAAGCGCAGCTGGCATTACCAGCGCGTGCTCACTGGCGGCTCCGGCTTGATCGCAGCGACCGGCGCAGTCTGGTTCGTCCAGCGAGCCTTCGACGTGTTTTAGGCTAAACTGGTGGGTCCCGGACCGTAAAACACGCAAAGATCATGAACACCCCAGATATTGAAAACATTAACGTTACCTCGTTCGCGCCGATGCCTTCGCCCGAACAGCTGCACGCCACGCTGCCCCTGACCGACCGTGCCTTCGACGCCGTCATGAAGGGCCGCGAAGAACTGCGCAACATCATCGACCGCAAGGACAAGCGCCTGTTCGTCGTCGTTGGCCCCTGCTCGATCCACGACCCCGTAGCCGGTCTCGATTACGCGCGCCGCCTCAAGCAGCTGCAGGCCGAAGTCGAAGAAACCATGCTGCTTGTCATGCGCGTGTACTTCGAAAAGCCGCGCACCACGACCGGCTGGAAGGGCTACATCAACGATCCGGACATGGACGATTCCTTCCGCGTCAACGTGGGCATGGAGAAGGCGCGCCAGTTCCTGCTCGACGTGTGCGAGATGGGCCTGCCCACCGCCACCGAAGCGCTGGACCCGATTTCGCCGCAATACCTGGGCGACCTGATCGCCTGGACCGCGATCGGCGCGCGCACCACCGAATCGCAGACCCACCGCGAGATGTCGTCGGGCCTGTCGACGCCGGTCGGCTTCAAGAACGGCACCGATGGCGACATCAGCATCGCCATCAATGCGATTTTGTCGGCGGCCAATCCGCACTCCTTCCTGGGCATCAATGGCCAGGGCAATGTGTCGATCGTGCGCACGCGCGGCAACGCTTACGGCCATGTGGTGCTGCGCGGCGGCGATGGCCGTCCGAACTACGATTCGGTGTCGATCGCGATTGCCGAACAGGCGCTGGCCAAGGCAGGCCTGCCGGCCAACCTGGTGGTGGATTGCTCGCATGCGAACAGCTACAAGAAGCCGGAATTGCAGCCGCTGGTGATGTCGGACGTGGTGCAGCAGATCCGCCACGGGAACAAGTCGCTGGTGGGCGTGATGATCGAATCGAATATCGTCAGCGGTAACCAGAAGATCCCGGCCGACCTGTCGCAGCTCAAATATGGCTGCTCGGTGACGGATGGCTGCATCGGCTGGGATGCGACCGAAGAGATGCTGCGTTCGGCGCACAAGGAACTGCTGCAGCGGCCTTGATGCAAAACGTGGGCACATGTGCCCACCCTACGGCCATGTAGGGTGGGCGCAAGCGCCCACGCGGTGATACGAGAATTATGCCTTCACCAGCATCATCTGCTTGAGTTGCGGCACACACGACCCACAATTTGTCCCGCACTTGAGCTTCGCCTGCAGCCCTTCCAGCGTCGCGCCCCCCTTCAGCACTTCCGCAATCTCGGTCTCCGCCACATTGAAGCAGCTGCACACGATGCGCCCGCGCGATTTGAAGCCCTCCGGCGCCGTGCCCGATGGCGACAATAGCAGGCGTCCCAGCTTGGCCACTTCCTGCTCGGCTTCGAGCATCTGCTTGAGCCAATGTTCGGCCGTGATATCCCCCGCCAGCGCCACCGCCGACAGCCTGCCCTGCTCCACCAGGATATGCCGTGAATTGCCGCGCTTCTTGTCGTCGTAGCGCAGCACATTGATGCCTTCGATGCCGAACATGGCTTCGATGTCGCGCGCATCCGACGCATAGTCGTCGGCGGCGCGGAACAGCACCCCAACCCGCTCGCGCCCGAACAAGGTGCACGAGGCAAAGGCAAAGCGCTGCATATGCGGGCGCAGGCTGGCCTGCAAATGCAGGGCCCTGGCCTGGTCCACCCAGCCAAAGGCGACAAAGCGCCATGGCAGTTCGGCCTTCAGCACCTTGATGGACGCGTGCTTCAGTTCTGGCTGGCCCGACACCGGGTCGACCGCCGAATGCGTCAGGGTGTTCACGCCATACAGCGCGCCGCGTCCGGACACATATTCTTCGCCCCAGTGCATGCCGATGAAGGACTGGCCGCTGCGCATCTCGTCGCTGGCCTGCACCGGCAGGATCTGCGTGCCGCGCCGGCTGGTCACGTGGGCCAGGTCGCCGTCGCGCATCTGGCGCCGGTCCATGTCGGCGCGCGCCATCGCCAGCACCGGTTCGGCGGCGTGGGCAAAGGCCTGCGCCACGGTGCCGCTGCGGCTCATGCCGTGCCATTGGTCGCGCAGGCGGCCGGTAGTGAGGTTGATCGGGTAGCGCGCGTCGACTGGTTCGGCCACCGGCTGGTAGCGCGTGGCGACAAATTTGGCGCGCCCGCTGGCCGTCGGGAAGATACCGTCTTCGTACAGGCGCTTGCGCCCGGTGCTGGCGCCTTCCGGATAGGGCCACTGCTGCGGGCCCTGTTCGGCCAGGATCTGGTAGGTCAGGCCGGTGATATCAAGGTCGCGCCCGCGCGTCGATTCGCGGTGCTCGTTCCAGATCGCTTCGGTGCTGGCGTAGTCGTATGGCGCCGCTGGCTTGCCCAGCAAGGGCGCCAGCTTGCGCGCGAAGGCGCCGACGATTTCCCAATCGTGCAGGGTCTGTCCCGGTTTGGGCAGCACCGGATTGAGGCGCGTGATGCGGCGCTCGGAATTGGTGACCGTGCCTTCCTTTTCGGCCCAGGTGGTGGCGGGCAGCACGACGTCGGCAAACGGCACTGTGGCGGTGCTGAGGTAGGCTTCCTGCACGATGACCAGTTCCGCCTTTTCCAGCGCGGCGCGGATCAGCTTCTGGTCCGGCATCGACTGGGCCGGATTGGTGCAGGCGATCCAGACGATCTTGACTTCGCCCGAGGCGAGCGCCTCGAACAGTTCGACGGCCGTCTTGCCGGGTTTGGCAGGCACGTCGTCGACGCCCCACAGTGCGGCCACTTCTGCGCGGTGCGCGGGATTGGCCAGGTCGCGGTGGGCCGACAGCAGGTTGGCCATGCCGCCGACTTCGCGCCCGCCCATGGCATTGGGCTGGCCGGTCAGCGAGAACGGGCCCGCGCCGGGTTTGCCGATCTGGCGAGTCGCCAGGTGCAGGTTGATGAGGGCCGCGTTCTTGGCGGTGCCATGGGCGGACTGGTTCAGGCCCTGGCAATACAGCGACAGGCTCGCTTTCGACTGGCCGAACCAGCGCGCCGCCGTGACCAGGTCCGCTTCGCTGATGCCGCAGGTGGCCGCCACCAGGGCAGGCGTGTATTCGCGCACCGCTTCGCGCAGGGCTTCAAAGCCTTCGGTATGGGCGGCGATATAGGCCGCGTCGGTCAGGCCCTCCCACAGGCACAGGTGCAGCATGCCGTTGAACAGGGCGACGTCGGTGCCCGGCAGGATGGGCAGGAACAGGTCCGCCTCGCGCGCGGTGTCGGTGCGGCGCGGATCGGCGACGATCACTTTCAGGCCCGGATTGCCCTTGCGCGCTTCTTCCAGGCGGCGATACAGGACCGGGTGTGCGTAGGCCGTGTTGGAGCCGACGATGAAAATCACCTCGGCCAGTTCGATATCTTCATAACAGGCCGGTGGCGCATCGGCGCCCAGGGTCTGCTTGTAGCCAGCCACCGCGCTGGACATGCACAAGCGCGAATTGGTGTCGACGTTGTTGGTGCCGATCAGGCCCTTGGCGAGCTTGTTGAAGACATAGTAGTCCTCGGTGAGCAGTTGGCCTGAAATGTAGAAGGCAACGCTGTCCGGCCCGTGTTTGGCAATCGTGCTGGCGAACTGCTGCGCGACATAGTCCAGCGTCTCGTCCCATGAGGCCGACATGCGGGCGCTGGCGCGCGTGCGGCGCAATTCCGGCACCAGGGCGCGCACCTGCTGCTGCAACACTGGCTGGGCCGACAGGTGCAAGGTGCTGCCCTTGCTGCACAGGCGGCCGAAATTGGCGGGGTGGTCCGGGTCGCCCCGCACGGACAGCACCTGTGCGCCGTCAGTTGTGGCAATGACCCCGCAGCCGACCCCGCAATAGCAGCAAGTCGTCTTTACGTCGCGCGGGGCCAGGATATTCATGCCGCCTCGATGTGGATGGAGGTGGCAAAGCTGCCGGTCAGCGCCGCTTCGGCCTTGTCGGCGGGCGCTGACAACTCGTTCAGGTCGAGGAAGACTTGCCCCTCTTCGATCTTGACGCTGAAGGACTTGGTGCAGCCCACGTCCGGCGCGGTGGTGCAACCGCTGCCAAGCTCGATATTCCAGTTATGCAGCGGGCAGGCCACCTTGTCGCCAAAGACAATCCCCTGCGACAGCGGGCCGCCCTTGTGCGGGCAGCGATCCAGCAGCGCAAAGATCTTGTCCTCTGCGGTACGGAAGACCGCCACATTGGGCAGCTCCTGCCATGCCAGTCCGCGCTGGACGATCCGTGCGCCCAGCATGGGGATGTCCTTGACGAAGCAGATTTTTTTCCATTGTTCCGACATATTCTTCTCCCAAATCTCTTAAACGCTCAAAGGCTCGAACTGGCGGGTATCGACCATCGCCGGTTCCGGCTGGTGCCACGGATCGGGCTCGCCGGCCAAGGCAAACTGAAGGGCCGCATACAAGGCCTTGCGTTTGGCAGCGTCTTCCACCACCGCCTTCTTGACGTGGTCGAGGCCAACGCGGCCGATGTAGTGCACGGTGCGTTCGAGGTACCAGCCTTCCTGGCGGTACAGCTGCAGGAAGGCGCCGCAGTATTCCATCACTTCTTCGCGCGTTTTGAGCTTGACGAGGAACTGCGCCACTTCGGTCTTGATGCCGCCGTTGCCGCCGACGTAGATCTCCCAGCCCGAATCGACACCGATGACGCCAACGTCCTTGATGCCGGCTTCGGCGCAGTTGCGCGGGCAGCCGGAGACGGCAATCTTGACCTTGTGCGGCGCGTACATCAGGCACAGCTCGCGTTCCAGTTCCTGCCCCATCGCGGTGGAATCCTGGGTGCCAAAGCGGCACCATTCACTGCCCACGCAGGTCTTCACGGTGCGCAGGCCCTTGGCGTAGGCCAGGCCGCTCGGCATGCCGAGGTCTTGCCAGACGCCGCGCAGGTCTTCCTTTTTCACACCCAGCAGGTCGATGCGCTGGCCGCCGGTGACCTTCACACTTGGAATCGCATACTTGTCGACGACGTCGGCGATGCGGCGCAAATCGTTGGCCGTGGTCTGGCCGCCCCACATGCGCGGGATGACCGAATAGGTGCCGTCCTTCTGGATATTGGCGTGGGCGCGCTCGTTGATGAAGCGCGACTGCGGATCGTCCTTCGCTTCGTGCGGCCAGGTCGAAATCATGTAGTAGTTCAAGGCCGGGCGGCAGGAGGCGCAGCCGTTGGGCGTGCGCCAGGCGAGGAATTCCATCGCGCTGGCAATCGACACGAGCTTTTCTGCCCGGATCGCGTCGCGCACTTCCTGGTGCGTGTGGTCGGTGCAGCCGCACATCGGCTTGGCCTTGGTCGACTGCGAATAGTCGCCACCGGCGGTAAACATCAGGATCTGTTCAACGAGGCCCGTGCAGGAGCCGCACGAAGCCGACGCCTTGGTGTGCTTGCGCACGTCTTCCAGCGTGAACAAGCCTTTTTCCTTGATCGACTTGACGATGGCGCCCTTGCAGACGCCATTGCAGCCACACACTTCGGCGCTGTCGGGCATGCTGGCGGCCATGGTGAAGCCTTCGTGGCCCACGTCGCCGGGGCGGCCTGTATTGGCCTCGCCGAACATTAGCGCATCGCGGATTTCGGCGACGCTTTTCCCTTCGCGCAGCAGTTTGAAGTACCAGCTGCCGTCGACCGTGTCGCCATACAGGCAGGCGCCAATGAGCTTGTCGTCCTTGATCACGAGACGCTTGTAGACGCCGCCTATCGGGTCCGACAGCACGATTTCCTCGGTGCCTTCCCCGCCCATGAATTCGCCGGCCGAGAACAGGTCGATGCCGGTCACTTTCAGCTTGGTCGAGGTGACCGAACCCTTGTACTGGCCAATGCCGTAGTTGGCCAGGTGGTTGGCGCACACGCGCGCCATCTCGAACAATGGCGCCACCAGGCCGTAGACCATGCCGCGGTGGTTGACGCACTCGCCCACCGAATAAATGCGGGGATCAAAGGTCTGCATCGTGTCGTTGACGACGATGCCGCGGTTGCAGTGCAGGCCGCACGATTCGGCCAGCGCCGTATTCGGGCGAATGCCAACGGCCATCACGACCAGCTGGGTCGGGATCTCGAGGCCGTCGGCAAAGCGGATCGCCTTCACGTGGCCGTCGTCATCGCCGATGATTTCCTTGGTGTTCTGCTCGAGGAGGAATTTGAGGCCGCGGTCTTCCAGCGACTTTTGCAGCATCTTGCCGGCTACCGGGTCGAGCTGGCGCTCCATCAGCCAGCCCGGCAAGTGCACCACGGTGACGTCCATGCCACGCAGCTTGAGGCCATTGGCCGCTTCCAGGCCAAGCAGGCCGCCACCAATGACGACGGCGTGCGTGTGCTTTTCGGCCGCGGCGATCATGGCATTGGTGTCGTGGATGTCGCGATAGGAAATTACGCCTTGCAGGTCCTTGCCTGGCACCGGCAGCATGAAGGGGTTCGAGCCGGTGGCCAGCAGCAGGCGGTCGTATTCGGCCACGGTGCCGTCGTCGGCAATGACCTGGCGTTTGACGCGGTCGATCTTGACGATCTTCTTGCCCAGGTGGAGGGTGATCTCGTTCTCTTCGTACCAGTCCACATCATTGAGCATGATGTCCTTGATCGTCTGCTCGCCCGCCAGCACCGGCGAGAGCAGGATGCGGTTGTAGTTCGCATAGGGTTCGGCGCCGAACACGGTAATGTCATACAGGTCCGGTGCGATCTTGCGCAGCTCCTCGAGCGTGCGCACGCCTGCCATCCCGTTCCCGACCATCACCAGCTTCATCTTCTTCATCACAGCCTCCATCAATTGTCTCCCCTGCACTACGCAAGATCGGTGCCAGCGCAAACACGGGCAAAAGGCGATATTGCGGCGCAGCTTTGCACCGATGCGGTGCATGCGCGTGCGCCGTTGTTGCGCATTTCATGGGCAAGCGGTGGTGGCATGGCACTTGCATCTACGGCCATGACATTAAATCTCTCACCAGGAACTGCCATGCCAACAACCTCGTTCTGGAAAGCCGGCCACTTGCCGACGCTGTTCGCCTCCTTCTTCTACTTCGACCTCAGTTTCATGGTCTGGGTGATCCTCGGCCCGCTGGCCGTGCAGATCTCGCGTGACCTGCACCTCTCGCCCGCGGAGAAGGGCCTGATGGTGGCCACACCGCTCCTCGCCGGTGCGCTGCTGCGCATCGTCATGGGCGTGCTGGTGGACCACCTCAAACCCAAACGCGCCGGCATCATCGGCCAGGTAATCGTCATGCTCGGCCTGCTATGGGCCTGGAAAGGCTCGCTCGATTCGTACGCCAGCCTGCTGGCATTGGGCGCATTGCTGGGCGTGGCCGGTGCGGCCTTCGCGGTGGCACTGCCGCTCGCGTCGCGCTGGTATCCGCCGGAGCACCAGGGCACGGCGCTGGGCATCGCCGGCGCCGGCAATTCGGGCACGGCCTTCGCCGCCCTGTTCGCGCCCACGCTGGCCATCGCCTACGGCTGGCAAAACGTATTCGGCCTGTGCCTGATTCCGCTGGGCGTGGCCTTCATCGTCTACCTCACGCTGGCCAAGGACGCGCCGTCGGCGCCGCCACCGAAGTCGCTCACCGAATACCTGGCCGTGCTGAAGGACAAGGACGCCTGGTGGTTCATGTTCTTCTATAGCGTCACGTTTGGCGGCTTCTCCGGCCTGGCCTCCTCGCTGACGATCTACTTCAACGGCGAATATGGCGTCTCGCCTGTCACGGCCGGTTATATGACGGCGGCCTGCGTGTTCGCCGGTTCGCTGGTGCGCCCGCTCGGTGGCCGCCTGGCTGACCGCATCGGCGGCATCAAGACCCTGTCGCTGATGTATGCGCTGGCCGCGACGGCCCTGCTCATCGCCAGCACCGGCCTGCACTCGGTTGGTGCGGCTGTGGCGATCTTTGTCGCGGCCATGCTGGCCCTGGGCACGGGCAACGGCGCCGTGTTCCAGCTGGTGCCGCAGCGCTTCCGCAAAGAGATCGGCGTGATGACGGGGCTCGTTGGCATGGCCGGCGGCATTGGCGGCTTTTACCTCGCGTCGAGCCTGGGCCTGTCGCGCCAGGCCACCGGCAGCTACCAGAGCGGCCTGGTGGTGTTTGCCGCACTGGCCTTCATCGCCCTGCTTGGCCTGTCGGCGGTGAAGAACCGCTGGCGCACCACCTGGGGCAGCGCTGCCCTGACGGCCGCGAAAGTGTGATTCAATCAGCCATGACCCTCACCGTCCACGCCGGCTACGCCACCCGCTGCGGGCAACGCAGCCACAACGAGGACTTCGTGGGCATGGTCACGCCCAACGAGCCGGAATTGAGTGCCAAGGGCGTGCTGGCGGCGGTGGCGGATGGCGTGTCCGGCAACGACGGCGGCCGCGAGGCGGCCGAATACACGGTGCGCGGCCTGCTGTCCGATTACTACGCCACGCCGGAGACCTGGCCAGTGGCGCACGCAATGGACAAGGTCATCGGCGCCATCAACAGCTGGGTCCAGCACCAGGGTTCGGTGCGGCCTGAACTGGCCGGCATGGCCACTACGCTCACCGCGCTGGTGGTACGCGGCCGCTTTTATTATTTCGCCCACGTGGGCGACTCGCGCCTGTACCTCCTGCGCGATACCAAGCTCACGCGCCTGACCACCGACCATGTGTGGGACCGGCCCGAAATGCAGCACGTGCTCACCCGTGCCATTGGCCTGGACTCGCACCTGACCATTGATCACGGCATGGGCCCGCTGCGCACGGGTGACGTGTTCCTGCTCGCCTCCGACGGCGTGTGGGGCTCGTCGACCGAATACGATATGGGCTATGAACTGGGGCGTGTGGCCACCGGCGACCAGGACACCGACAGCTGCGCCAACGCCCTGCTCGATGCGGCACTGGTGCGCGGCAGCGGCGACAATGTGTCCGCGCTGGTGCTGCATGTAGCCGCGCTGCCGGAACAGGACTGGCGCGACACCCTGACCGGCCTGTTGCACCTTCCCGTGCCGCCGCGCCTGCAGGCGGGCCAGTTGTTCGAAGGTTTGCGCATTGAAGCCCTGGTGCACGAATCACCCACCACACTGCTTTACCGCGCCAGTGAAGTCGATGGCCAGCGCCGCACCGTGGCGCTCAAGGCCCTGCATCCGGCACGCGCCAGCGACCGCCACGAGCTGACCGCTTTCGCCCACGAAGAATGGCTGGCGCGGCGCATGGTGGCGCGCTTCTTCCCGCAGGTGCTCACCCCAGGCGAGCGCAATTACCTCTACTACCTCACCACCTGGCACGAGGGCGCCAGCCTGCAGGCGCGGCTCGACGTCGGCTACCACTTCACGGTGCCGGAACTGGTGGGCTTCGCGCAGCAGCTGGTGCGCGCGGTGGGCGCACTGCATCGCCGCTCGATCATCCACCGCGACATCAAGCCGGCCAATGTCCACCTGGGCGAAGACGGACAATTGCGCCTGCTGGACCTGGGGGTGGCGCAATCGGGGATGGATGTGGAGGCGACGGCGCCGCAGGCGGGCACGCCGTCCTACCTCGCGCCGGAGCAGTTCGACAACAGCCCGGCAACCGTCGGCACCGATGTGTATGGGCTCGGCGTGACGCTGTATTACGCGCTCACGCGCCACTATCCCTACGGCGAGATCGAACCGTTCCAGCATCCGCGCTTCGGCGAGCCGGTTCCGGTCACACGCTACCGGCCTGAGATTCCGCTTTGGCTGGAAAACGTGATCGACAAGGCGGTCGCGCGCGCGCCAGGCGATCGCTTCGAGACGGCCGAAGAATTCCTGCTGGCCCTGGACCGCGGTGCCAGCCGCCCCCTCGCGGCGCGTGCCCCGGCGCCGCTGGCGCAACGGCCGCTGGCGCTGTGGCGTTTTCTGGCATTCGGTTCGCTGTTGGTGAACCTGCTGCTTTTGTATCTGCTCTACCATGGTGGGTGACGGCTGCGCCTTACCCACCCTACGGTACAATACGCGGTTGTTCACCACTTTTTAGCTCCCGATGATTGTACTTGGCGTCGAATCCTCCTGTGACGAAACCGGCCTGGCGTTGTATGACACGCAGCGCGGCCTGCTCGCGCACGCCCTGCATTCCCAGGTCGCGATGCACGAGGAATACGGTGGCGTGGTGCCGGAACTGGCCTCGCGCGACCATATCCGGCGCGCCATTCCCCTGCTCGAACAGACCCTGGCCGACGCCGGCGCCAGGCTCGATGACATCGACGCCATCGCCTACACCCAGGGCCCCGGCCTGGCCGGCGCGCTGCTGGTGGGCTCCTCGATCGCCTGCAGCCTCGGCCTGGCAATCGACCGGCCGGTGCTCGGCGTGCACCACCTGGAAGGGCACCTGCTCTCGCCGCTGCTGGCGTCCGATCCGCCCGCTTTCCCCTTCATCGCCCTGCTGGTCTCGGGCGGACACACGCAGCTGATGCGTGTTGACGGCGTGGGCCAGTACACACTGCTCGGTGAAACGCTTGACGACGCCGCCGGCGAAGCCTTCGACAAGTCGGCCAAGCTGCTGGGACTGGGCTACCCGGGCGGGCCGGCCATTTCGCGCCTGGCCGAATTTGGCGATCCGCTGGCCTACAAACTGCCGCGTCCAATGCTACACTCGAAGGACTTCAACTTCAGCTTCTCCGGCCTGAAAACGGCGGTACTGACGGTCGTGAAGAACCACGGGGAAAAAGTGGTGGCGAACATCTGCGAACAGGACAAGGCGAATATCGCGCGCGGCTTCGTCGACGCGATCGTCGACGTATTGACGGCCAAGTGTGTCAGCGCGCTCAAGCACACGGGCCTCAAGCGCCTCGTCATCGCCGGCGGCGTGGGCGCCAACAGCCAGCTGCGCGCTTCGCTCAATGCGGCGGCCGACAAGAAGAAGTTCAAGGTCTACTATCCCGAACTGGAATTTTGCACCGATAACGGCGCCATGATCGCCTTTGCCGGCGCCATGCGCTTGCAAATCAATCCCGCAGCCGCCCAGCGCGACTACGCCTTCAACGTGCGTCCGCGCTGGCCGCTGGACGAACTCAAAACGGTCTAGCCATGAACCGGCGCCGCGCCCTGCTGCTTGCCCTGCTGGGTGCACAGTGGGCCGTGGCACAGGGCGGCACACTGACCGTCACGGCGACCGGGCATCCCGGCTGGCCGCCCTACTCCTGGCAGCACGAAGACACCATCGTCGGCGTCGGCGCCGAACTGGCCCAGCGCATCCTGGCCGAACTGGGTATCACCGTGCGCTTTCGCCCCAGCGGCAACTGGAAACGCGCCCAGGCCGAAGTCCAGGCCGGCAATGTCGACCTGCTGGTGGCCGCCTACCGCACCGACGAGCGGCGCCGCACCCTGCTGTTCCCGGCCACACCGTTTGCCGCCGACGACAATGTGCTGTGGGTGGCCAAGGGCCGTGAATTCGCCTTCGACAAATGGGAAGACCTGGTCGGCAAGCGCGGTACCGCCATGCTGGGCGAGAGCTATGGCCAGGCCTTCGACACCTATATCGCCAGGCACTTGCAGGTCGAACGCGTCAGCACGGCGCTGCAAAACCTGCAAAAACTGGCGCTGGGCCGGGCCGACTATTATCCTTTCAGCCTGCATGGCGGCCAGATCCAGGTGAACCAATTGGGATTTACCGGTAAGATCGAGCACCTGCCCACGGTCGTCTCGAGCGAAGGCGTGTACCTGGCCATTTCAAACAAGTCGGCGCTGGCGCCTTACCTGCCGCGGATCGAAGCGGTGCTGGCGCGCATGCGCGCCGACGGCACGCTTGAGCAACTGATGCATAAGTACGTGGCGCTCGCCGCCGCCCAGTAAGCGAGGCGCCGGGCTTGGGATCACGGCGCTACAATCCGGGAAAATTGTTCTGGAGGTGAGCATGCGAGTTGTCAGTTGGAATATCCGTTGGGGCTGCGGCAAGGATGGCCGCATCCGCATCCACGCTATCATCGAGGTGCTGCGCAAACTGAACCCGGACGTGATCTGTTTGCAGGAGGTGGCGGTCAACCACCCTGAACTCGAAGGCAATGCCAGCGGCGACCAGCAGCGCCAGATCGCCGGCTCCTTCGGCGGCTACCAGGCTGTGTATATGCCGAGCAGCGAGATCTACAAGAACAATATGCCGCGCCTGTTTGGCAACCTGCTGCTGTCGAAATTCCGCATCACCCAGGTGCACCGCCACACCCTGCCCTGGCCACCCGATCCGCACAGCCAGGCCGGCATGCCGCGCGGCCTGATCGAAACGGTGCTCGATGCGCCGATCGGCAAGCTGCGCGTGCTGACCACGCACCTCGAATATTTTTCGGCCTTGCAGCGCATGGCCCAGGTGCGCCACATCCGCAGCCTGCATGCGGAAGCGTGCGGACGGGCGCAGATCTTCCAGCCCGATCCGACGCTCGACGCGCCGTTCCAGCTGGGCTACCGGCCGGCATCGGCCATTTACTGCGGCGACTTCAATGCCGCGCCGGATTCGGACGATGTACGCGAGATGCTGGTGGACCGGGGCGATGGCGCGCTGCGCCTGGTCGACGCGTGGCGCCAGCGCCATCCGCAGGGCGTGCGCGCGCCGACCACGGGCCTGCACGGTTTTCCGTGGCCGGACAAGGCCGAATGCTACGACTACTTTTTCCTCACCGAGGACCTGGCCGAGCGTATCGCCGAAGTCGAGGTGCAGTCCGAGACGGCGGCCTCGGATCACCAGCCTATCGTGCTTGACCTGGCGTGATGATGGTGGGTAGCGGCTCCGCCTCACCCACCCTACGCCTGTGCACGGGGCGCTGAGCGTGGCGTAGATACTGTTAATGTCGTCAAGTCCCGTGAAGGGCCGGATTGAAATTT
>JAZJYP010000046.1:0-8525 GCA_040390345.1 Pseudomonadota bacterium
GGCCGGCACCGTCGATGATGATGGTGTTTTCCTTGCCCACTTCAACGCGCTTGGCCTGGCCCAGTTCGTTCAGCGTGACTTTTTCCAGGGTCAGGCCGACTTCTTCGGCGATCACCTGGCCACCGGTCAGGATGGCGATGTCTTCGAGCATGGCCTTGCGGCGGTCGCCGAAACCAGGCGCTTTCACGGCGCAGGTCTTGAGGATGCCACGGATGTTGTTGACCACCAGGGTCGCCAGTGCTTCGCCTTCGATGTCTTCGGCGATGATCAACAGTGGACGGCCAGCCTTGGCCACTTGCTCGAGGATCGGCAGCAGGTCGCGGATGTTGGAGATCTTCTTGTCGCACAGCAGGACGAATGGATTGTCCTGGATGGCCACTTGCTTGTCCGGGTTGTTGATGAAGTACGGGGACAGGTAGCCGCGGTCGAACTGCATGCCTTCGACGATGTCGAGTTCGTCGTTCAGCGACTTGCCGTCTTCCACGGTGATGACGCCTTCCTTGCCCACTTTTTCCATCGCCTCGGCGATGCGCTCGCCGATCGAGTAGTCCGAGTTGGCCGAGATGGCGCCGACCTGGGCGATTTCCTTGGTCGTCGTGCATGGCTTGGAGATCTTGGCCAGCTCTTCGACGGTGGCAGCGACTGCCTTGTCGATGCCGCGCTTGAGGTCCATCGGATTCATGCCGGCGGCCACGAATTTCATGCCTTCGCGCACGATCGCCTGGGCCAGCACGGTGGCGGTGGTGGTGCCGTCGCCGGCGTTGTCGCTGGTGCGGGAAGCGACTTCCTTGACCATTTGCGCGCCCATGTTCATGAGCTTGTCTTTGAGTTCGATTTCCTTGGCAACCGACACGCCGTCCTTGGTGACGGTTGGGGCGCCGAAGGAGCGCTCGAGCACCACGTTGCGGCCTTTCGGGCCCAGGGTGACTTTGACTGCGTTGGCGAGGATGTTCACGCCTTCAACCATCTTGGCGCGCGCTGCGTCGCCGAATACTACGTCTTTAGCTGCCATGTTTTTTTCTCCGATTGTTCTGTAGGGGGATTACTTGACCAGTACGGCCATGATGTCTTCTTCGCGCATGACCAGCAGTTCCTGGCCGTCGACCTTGACGGACTGGCCGGAATATTTGCCGAACAGGACGCGGTCGCCCACTTTCACTTCCAGCGCGCGGACTTTGCCGTCGTCGCCGACTTTGCCATTGCCCACGGCCAGGATTTCGCCCTGGTCTGGTTTTTCGGCGGCTGCGTCAGGAATGATCAGGCCGGAGGCGGTTTTGGTTTCCTGGTCGAGACGCTTGACGATGACGCGATCGTGCAAAGGGCGAAGGTTCATACAAAACTCCTTAATATTCAATGGTTTGGGTAATCTGTCGTGCCCAAGAAGGCTAGCGAGGCTTGTTAGCACTCTCTATTAACGAGTGCTAATTATAGGGACGGGTGGCCACTATTTCAAGGCGTGTTCCATATTAAGTCGACACGAAAGCTTGATCTTGCTCAAACGACAAGTGAATGAGAGGCAGGAGCGACCGGTGCTGGCTCGATAATCTGGCATCGTCGTTGCCCAAGGACGCTGGCATGGATGCGCCGCTCAGATGGTTAATTGTTGAAGGCCTGGTGCCCATGTTCGGCGCCGGTCTGTTGTATGCCCTGTGGGGCGTCGCCAGCTATATCAACGACGATGGCCGGCGGCCATTTACGTTCGGCTGGCGCGAAGCGCTCGATCCGCTGGGCTGGCTCTACGTGTCCTTGATTCTGGCCCTGCAGACTGCGGAGCGCAGCTGGAACCTCGCACCGCTGGTCCTGGTGGCGCGTGTGTCAATGGCATGTGCTATGCTGATTTTGATTATTCTCTTGAATGCGATGGCCAAACGGAGTCAGCCGGTGCGCTGGCGAGCGCCAATGACACTGATCTTTATATCCATCATGCTGGCCGCGGTAGTCTTGGCGCTTGGGTATTGGACACAGGGTGTTGCAATGGAATGGAGGTCGTCATGACAACATCAGAGCAAGCATTGCCATCGGATGGTGCGCCGGATCGGATCAATTTCGAAGTCGATGGTGCCATTGACAGGGAGTCGGATGTCGTCCAGCGTGCGATTGCGGCCGTGAACGCCGGGCACACTGTGACGATCGCGCCTGGCCAAAGCGAAAAAGTGAAGCCACATGGCGTCACGATGGCAAACTTTGCGGCCGTGATGACCTGTGGCATGGCACTCGGAACAATCGTCACCTTTATCCTTCCCTTTTGGCCCGGCTCGGAATTGGCTTTCTACCTTGCCTTTGTCGTTGGCGCCATCGTCATGACGTTCCTGAATATCAAATTCGACATTCGCTACGACTAGGGTGGCCGCCGCCGCTGTGCTAATCTGGCTGGACCATGTGGCGCCTTTTTTTCCTGTCCTTGCTTGGCCTGGCCTGCCCGCCAGTGGCGGCCGGGGAACTGACGGTCTGCGTGGCCGAGCACCTGTTCCTGCCCCTGCGCGAACTGGGCCAGGAGCGCCCCGGCCAATACCTGGTGCGCATTGCCGTCGAGCGCCAGGACGAACATGTGCGCTTCGTCGGCGCGCCGTGGCGGCGCTGCATCAGTGGCGTGCAAGCGGGCCAGTACGATGCCGTGCTCGGTGCGGCGGCCGCGCCATCCTATACGCCCTTCATGCGCTTCCCGATGAAAGACGGCCAGCCTGATGTGCGTGCCGCCATCGGTTCCATGCCCCATGTCGTGCTGCGCCTGGCGGGTGCGCGCGCCGGCTGGGACGGCACGGCATTTACCGCTGTCACCGGGCCGGTCTGCTATCCCTCGGGGGTGGCGCTGGTGCGCGAAAAGCTGGCCACGCTCAAGGTGGCCGGCAACGACAATGCGAAGACCGGCTTGCAGCTGGGCGGCATGCTGGTGCGCCACCATGCGGACCTGGTGGTGCTGCCCAGGCCCGACGCCGACAAGCTGCTCAAGGATGCACAATTTACGGGCAAGCTTGAAATGTTGCCCGAGCCCTTCGTGGTCGGCTATGCCTACCTGGGCGTGGGCGCAGCCGTGGCCGAGGCGCGCGCGCCCTTCATGGCGGCTGTGTGGGCCGACATCGCCCGCCAGCGTGCCGACCCGGGCTGGGCCGCGCTGGAGCGCAAGCTGCAGGCGCGCACGCTGGCCACGCGTGCGGGCCAGTAGGGGACTAGTCGACGTTCATGTCCGGGGCCTCGGCGCGGATGGCGGCGAGGGCTTCCCGGCTGGCGTTCGCTGCCACGGCGCGCTGGTAGGCATCGCAGGTGCCCAGGGCCGCGCCCATCAAGTCGGCATAGGCGCGGTGGCTGGAGAGGAAACCGGCGTCGCGTGCCGCATAGGCGCGCAGGGCAGGGCAAGCCAGTCCGTAGTCGCCGCGGTTGAACTGCTCTTGCGCCTTCATGAAGGAGGCGTCGGTGCCGGGTTCGGCCAGGGCGGCGGCGCTGGCGGCGCACAACAGGGTCAGGAGGATTTTGTTCATGATCATCTCCAAAGGGTATGCTTCATAGTAAGCCATTTTTGGTTGACGTCAATTCCGCCTTGCCCCTATAGTGTTGCATGATTTCTGAATTCGACGACCTGTCCGACAAAATCGAGCGCCTCGCCGCCCTGACCCTGTCGCTGCGCCGTGAGAACGCTCACCTGCGCCAATCCAATGCCCTGCTGTCGGCCGAGAACGTGGCTTTCATGGAGCGCTTGTCCGGGGCCCAGGCCCGGGTCGAGGCGCTGCTGGCCCGGTTCCCCGACGAGAGCGCACCCGTCCAAACCGATGAGGCCGCATAAATGATCCAGCTCGATGTCAGCATCATGGGCCAGTCCTACCGCCTGGCTTGCAAGGAGGGCGAAGAGCAGACCTTGCAGGAAGCGGTCAACTACCTCGATGGAAAAATGTGCGCGCTGCGCGACTCGGGCAAGGTCAAGGGCAACGACCGCATCGCCGTGATGGCGGCGCTGTCGGTGGCGGCCGAATTCCTGTCGATGAAGACGCCCGCCGGTCCGTTCTCGGACATGTCCATCCTCGAAGTCAAGCAGAAAATGGCGGCCATGCACCAGGTGCTTGAAGGCGCGCTCACACCGCAAGAGACTTTGTTCTAGGCCCGTCGCCATTGACAAGACGGGCAATCAGAGTACACTCCGTGTCACCCTGCGGTGTTCGCGATTGCCATATATTCCTTGAACCATTTATGTGCGCCGGTTGCGGGAATTTGTTTGATGGGCGTGAGCGTCGCTTGACCGACGAACCCGAAATTGAACTAACTGTGACCACCTTGAACCATTAGGTTCGGGATGCCGGCATAAACGGCACAGGCGGGGCTCTTATTCCACGAAGCGGTTGCCCACTCATGCGCAGCCGTTTTTTTATGGGCCAAGCATCCATGCGCTACTGGTTGATGAAATCGGAACCGGACGAGGTCAGCGTCGACGACATGCTCGTCTCGCCGCAGCACACGACGGCCTGGTTCGGCGTGCGCAACTACCAGGCGCGCAATTTCATGCGCGACGATATGCGCGTGGGCGACGGCGTGCTGTTCTACCATTCGAGCTGCCCGCAGCCGGGCATCGCCGGCATCGCCGAAGTGGTCAGCACGCCCTATCCGGATGCGTCCCAGTTCGACGCCAAGGGCAAGTATTTCGACCCCAAGGCCACGCCAGAAAACCCGCGCTGGGTCTCGATCGACATCAAGATGTTGCGCAAGGTCGACTTGTTGCCGCTGGCCGCACTGCGCGCCATGCCGGAACTGGCCGAGATGGTCTTGCTGCAAAAAGGCAGCCGCCTGTCAATTTCGCCCGTGACGCCGGGGCAGTGGCGCACCATCGTGGCCGCCGCCAAAAACCAAAAACTATGAAACGGCCAGCCCGACGCCAATTTTTCTAATTGTTGTCTTGGTGAAATGAGACTAAGCTAGACCTATCCCTGCGGCGCGCTGCCCTGATTTCGCGGCGCGCTGTCCATACCGGCCCATGCCATGCCGCTTGACCTGCGCCCCCGCGCGGCCCGGAGCATTGCATGCCGACCAAACTTCCTTCGCACAGCAGCGCTGCGCCCGGCCTCGACGCGCTGCCCGAATTTGCCGCCATCCGGCGCACATTCGAAGAGACGCTGCCGGGCCGCCTGGCATTGCTGCACCAGCTGGCCGCCAGCGGACAGTTCGAGGAACTGGCGCGCCAGGCCCACATGCTCAAGGGCTCGGCCGGCAATTTTGGGCGCGCTGAACTGGGCCAACTGGCCGGCACCATCGAGCAGCACCTGCGGCAGGGCGACGTCGCCACCGCCCTGGGCGCGCTCGATCACATCGATACACACCACCAGCCCATGAAGGGAAGCCTGGCATGAACAGTCTTAAAGACGCCCGTATCCTGATTGCCGATGACGAGGGCGGCATGCGCAACCTGCTCGCCTCCATCGTCAAGAGCAATGGTTACTCGGATATCGAGATGGCCAGCGATGGCCAGAAGGCGCTCGACATCCTGCGCGACACGCGCCGCAAGTTCGACATCGCCATGCTCGATATCGACATGCCCGGCTTTACCGGCATTGAAGTGATGCGCATGGCACTGGCGCTGCGGCCGGACTGCTTCTTCATCATCGTCAGCGCCCACAGCGGCGTCGAGAACGTCAAGTCCGCCATCAGCAGCGGCGCCAAGGGCTTTGTCGTCAAGCCCTACAACACCAGCAAGATCATGGATATCCTGGAGCGCTATGAGCGTGAAGCCCGGCTCGTGAAGGCATAGGAGCATCCACGCTACAATGGCCCTTCCTGCCGCGCCTTGCGGCGCCGTGTAGGGACGCTCGATGGACCTGGGTTTGATATTGATCTTGCTGGTGATGGGAGCCGGCGGCGGCTTCGCGGCCGGCTTGCTGGGCATTGGCGGCGGCATGATCCTGGTGCCCTTCATTACGATGATCTTCAGCGCCAAGCAATTCCCGCCCGAGCTGATCGTGCACATGGCCATCGCCACCTCGCTGGCCACGATCCTGTTTACCTCGATGTCGTCGGTGCGCGCCCACCATGTGCGCGGGGCCGTGCTGTGGCGCGCGGTGCGCCTGTTTTCGCCGGGGATCGTGATCGGTTCCATGCTGGGCACCTGGATCGGCAAGCAGATGAATGCCACCGTGCTCGCCTTCGTGTTTGCCAGCTTCGTCGGCTTTTCGGCCACGCAGCTGCTGCGCTCGAGCGGCAAGAAGGCGCAGCCATCTGATCGTGAACTGCCCGGCACGGCCGGCATGGCCGGCGCGGGCGCCGTCATCGGCGTGGTGTCGGGCCTGGTGGGGGCGGGCGGCGGCTTTATCTCGGTGCCCTTCATGAGCTGGTGTAACGTCAAGATGCACAATGCCGTGGCCACCAGCGCGGCGCTTGGTTTTCCGATCGCGCTGGCGGGGACGCTGGCCAATATCTGGCATGGCTGGGGCGAGGCGGGCTTGCCGGCCTATTCGCTCGGTTTCATTTATGTGCCGGCACTGGTGGTCATTGCCGCCGCCTCGGTGACGCTGGCGCCGCTGGGGGCACGGACGGCGCACCGGCTGCCGGTCCACAAGCTCAAGCGCCTGTTCGCCGTGGTGTTGTATGCGCTGGCCGCTTACATGCTGTGGAAGGGGGTAGGTGGGTAAGGCGGAGCCGTCACCCACCATGCTTGCGTGAATAGGCCCAGGCCAGCATGGCCAGCGCGCCGGCGATCATCGGCAGCGACAGGATCTGTCCCGAACTCAGGGTGATGCCGGCAAAGCTGGCTTCCCAGTCCGGCACGCGGAAGTATTCGGTGAAGAAGCGCGCGCAGCCGTACAGCAGCGTGTACATCGCGCCCACCGCCAGCCGTGGCCGCGCCTTGCGCGCAAACAGCCACAGGATGATGAAGACAAGGACGCCATCGACCAGTGCCTGATAGATCGGCGACGGATGGCGCGGTCCGGCCACGCCCGGCCACAGCATGGCCCAGGGCAGGCTGGCGTCGGCCACGCGCCCGGGCAGTTCGGCGTTGATGAAATTGCCGATGCGCCCGGCCGCATAGCCAAGCGGCACCAGTGGTGCGATGAAGTCGTACACGTCGAACAGCTTGCGCCCGGCCTTGCGCGCCCACAGCGCCATCGCGATCACCACGCCGAGGAAGCCGCCATGGAAGGACATGCCGCCATGCCAGACCATGATGATCTCTTGCGGGTTCGCGAGGAAGAAGCGCGGCGTGTAGAACAATACCTCGCCCAGGCGCCCGCCGATGACGACGCCGAGCATGCCGTAAAAGAGCATGTCGTCGAGGTCCTGCACGTGCCAGCCCTGCGCGGCGATGTGTGGCTGGCGCACGCGCACGCGCCCCAGCGCGAGGAACATGGCGAAGGCCGCCACGTACATCAGGCCATACCAGTGCACCTGCACGGGGCCGAGCGAAAACGCGATGGGGTCCGGCATCGGGTGGATCAGCATCAGGTGGTCTTTCTCAATAAATCCAAAAAGCCGCGCAGCACGGGCGAGGCATTGTCGCGCCGCCAGGCCACGCCCGTTTCGACCAGGGGCGTGGCATCGCGCAGCGAGCGGTATTCTACGCCCGGGCGCATCAGCTTGGCGACCGATTGCGGCACCAGCGCCAGGCCCATGCCGGCCGAGACCAGCGAGACGATGGTCTGCATCTGGATCGCTTCCTGGCCGATGGCGGGCGTGATACCGGCCGCGCGAAAGCAAGCCAGGATGGCGTCGTGCAGGGCCGGCGCGATCGGGCGCGGGAAGATGACCAGGGGCAGGGCGGGCAGGTCCTTCAGGCGCAGCGGCCCTTTGCCGGGCACGGCGCCGGCGGGCAGGGCGACAATCAGCGGCTCGCTGAGCACTTTCATGTAGTCGAGCGCGGCGTGGGCCTTGTCCGGCAGCGGCGGAATCAACAGGCCGGCATCGACGCGCCCGTGCAGCAGCTCTTCGATCTGCACATCGGTGGTCGCTTCCTGCAGTGCGATCTGCACCTGCGGGTAGGCGGCGCGATAGCTGCGCAAAAACGGCGGCAGCACGCTGTAGTCGGCCGAGGAGACAAAGGCGAGCGCGATGCGGCCGGCCTCGCCGGCGGCGGCGCGGCGCACCAGTTCGGGCAGCTCGGCCGCGGCGGCGAGCAGGCGGCGCGCTTCGGGCAGCAGCACGTCGCCGGCCGGGGTGAGCGCGACGCCGCGGCGGTCGCGCAGGAACAGGGCGCCGCCCAGCAGCGCTTCGAGGGCGGCGATGGCCTGCGACAGCGGCGGCTGCGTCATGTGCAGGCGTGCGCTGGCGCGGCCGAAGTGCAGCTCCTCGGCGACCGCGACAAAATAGCGCAGCAGGCGCAGTTCGATATGTTTTTCCATGTAAAATTTAGTTTGTGATATGCAAATCGTATCACAGGACGTGGAAAGCGATATTTGACATGGCCGCGTGGGAAGGGCACTCTGGCAGCTTGATCCAAGGAGAATCGCCATGCCCCAATACCGTTCCCGCACCACCACCCATGGCCGCAATATGGCAGGCGCACGCGCCCTGTGGCGGGCCACCGGCATGAAGGACGGCGACTTCGACAAGCCGAT
>JAZJYP010000047.1:0-7331 GCA_040390345.1 Pseudomonadota bacterium
CCGGTGCCGACCAGCTCTTCCCACAACAGACGATAGAATTCGTCGTCGTGGCGCGACGAGCGCGTCAGGCTCGCTTCGCGCCCCAGCGCTTCACCCTCGGTGTAGCCGGTGATCTGGGTGAAGGCCGGATTGACGGCGACGATGCGTCGATCGGTCCCGATCACCATCACGCCATCGGCGATATGTTCCAGCACCGTAGCCGACAGGCGCAGCTTTTCCTCGGCCTGTTTGCGTTCGGTGACGTCGGCATACACCCAGATGCTGCCGTCGTTCGAACGCGCCGCGTCGAGCGCGCAGCCACTCACCAGGCACCAGAACGAGCTGCCGTCCTTCTTGCGGTACTGGCGCTCTTCGGTAAAGTATTTGCCTTGCGTGAGGCTAGGGTATTGGCGCTTGCCGGCCAGTTCATATTCGTCCTGGTTCGGGAACAGGATCTCGGTCGAACTGCCGGGCAGCTCGCCGCTGGCGTAGCCAAACAGCTCTTCGCAGCGCCGGTTGACCGACACGATATGCCGCTCGCGCACGAACATCACGCCAAACATCACATTGTCGAGGATGGCGCCCTGTTCGGCCAGCAGGCCTTCGATGCGCATCTCATTGTGTTTGCGCTCGCTGATGTCGGAGATGATCCCGTCGATCCACAACGCCCCGGACGGCACCGCCTGCGGCTGGCCGTTTTCCGACACCCACCGTTCGGTGCCGGTGGCGTCCGTGATGCGGTATTCGATTTCGTAAGGGCGCCCGCTGGCGACTGCCTCGCGCACAGTGCGGCTTTGCATGCGCCGGTCTTCCGGCACGATGATGTTGGCCCACGCTTCGGTGGTACTTTTCAAGAACATCGCCGCCGGGTAGCCGGAAATGTCTTCAATCGCATCCGACACGAAGTCGATCGCGCCGCCCGGACGCACCCGGAACACGGCGCCCGGCACCTGGGTCACGATGGTGCGAAAGCGCTCTTCGCGCCGGCCGATGTCTTCGAACAGGTGCTTGATGGCGACGCGCATCTGTTCCATCTGGCTGCCCAGGCGGCCCAGTTCGTCGGTACCGGCCAGGTCGAGGCGGGTTTCGAAGTCGCCGTGCGAAAGGTGGTCGGAGAAGCTCATCAGCTTGCGCAGCGGCACCAGCAGGCGCTTGTTGAGGAACAGCACGATGAGCAGCAGCGACACCGTCAATTGGCCCGCCAGCACGATCGCATAGTTCATCTGCTTGTTGCGCAGCTCGACCTGGCTGCGCGCGTCGTCCATTTCGACGAGGATGCGGCCGATGCGCTCGCCACGCACGAGGATGTCGCGCTCGGCGCGGTAGACATTGCCGATCTGGCGGTTCGGCGAATGCACGTTCATGAACTGGGTGTCGGACTGGCCGATCACCTGGATCTGCAGCACCGAAGGGTCGCGCATGACCGACTCGACCAGCGAATGGGCCGATTCGGCATTCATATTCCACAAGGACTCTTGCATGCCCAGGGCCAGGATGTCGGCGTTGCGCTGCAGCGACTCGTTGAGCGCAGTCTTGGCCGATTTCTGCTCCTGCACGCCGATGAGCAAATAACTGCCCACGGTGGCCGGGATCACCAGGCCGCCAAAGACGACCAGCAACAGGGCCCCATAAATGGACAGCCCATAAAGTTTGCTCAGCCTGGTACGGAATTGTTGGTAGAGGGCGCTAAGCATGCAGGTTCGTGGCACACGTGGCGCGGTAGTGTTTTTGCATCATCCAGGGGCCGGCGGGTTCTCGTCGTTAATTGGTCTGTGCTGCTTTTCTTGAATTATGCCACGTAACATGCATGCCCAGACACCAAGTCGGTCGCTCGCCTGCGCAATTTGCCACTTGTTGTTATGATCCCCGCACACTTTTAAAAAGGAACCATCATGACTTTTTCCATGTACGCCGCGTCGGTACCGGTCTTTACCCAGATCCTGACGGCGCTGTCCCACGTGATCGACAAGGCCGAAGCCCACGCCACCGAGAAGAAGATCGAGCCTGCCGCCCTGCTGCAGGCACGCCTGTACCCGGACATGTTCGCCTTTATCCGCCAGGTCCAGGTGGCGGCCGACTTCGCCAAGGGTTGTTCGGCACGCCTGGCTGGCGTCGAAGTGCCCAAGTATGACGATACGGAGCAGAGTTTTGCCGACCTGAAGGCGCGCATCGCCAAAACGCTCGATTTCATTGGCAGCCTGCCGCGCGAAGCGATCGAAGGCAGTGCCGACCGGGACATCACGACCAGCAGCGGCCCGAACGCCAAGCAGTTCAAGGGCCAGGTCTACCTGGTGCACTATGCGCTGGCGCATTTCTACTTCCACGCCACGACCGCCTACGCCATCCTGCGCCATAACGGCGTGGAAATCGGCAAGAAGGACTTTGTCGGCAGCTTCTGATGCAGTGGTGGGTATCGGCTCCGCCTCGCCCACCCTACGCCCCTGCTGGCGGCGCGAAATTACGTATTGCGGCGAGGATAACCCTGCGCCAGGATGCGCTGCCAGACGATTTCCTTGGCCGCCGCATCCATCGCCACCCAGTGCGCCACCTCGACGACGGTGCGCCCGCAACCGCGGCACACTTCGTCAAAGGTGGTCGAACAGACCGCGACACAGGGCGTGTCTGGCCGTTCTGGCAAGTCCTTGAATTCCATCACTTGAGCGGCCCGACGCCGAGCTGGTCCCAGCCTTCGTGGCCCAGGGCGGCCAGGGTTTCCATATTCTTGTCAAAGATGTCCGACGCCTCGGGGAAGGCCTCGACCGCGCGGTCGATGCTCGCTTCGCGCAGCAGGTGCAGGGTCGGGTAAGGCGAACGGTTGGTGTAATTGGTGATGTCGTCCGGCGCCGTATCGGCAAACTGGTAGTCCGGATGGAAACTGGCCACCTGCAATTCGCCCTCGAGCTGCATGTCTTCGACGGCCGCATCGGCCACGTCGAGAAATTCGTTGTAGTCGAGGAAATCGGTCAGCACGAAGGGATGGATGATGAGGGTCGTGTCGATCTTCTCGGCATCGGTGTCGGAGAGCAATTGCAGCTCGTCCATCAGGGTTTCGAGCAGCGCTTCCGGGCTCGTCGCGTTCGAGACGACATAACGGACCTGCTTCTTCATGTGCACGGCCTTGGCGAAGGGGCACAGGTTCAGGCCGATGACGGCCTTTTCCAGCCAGTTCTCGGTGGCGGCGATGATCTGTTCGTCGTCAAGATGGGGCTTCGTGGTGCTCATGGAAATCTTTCAAATTAGTGCGCGCGAGCGAATGCCGCATTGTACGCCTTTGGCGCTCCCCCCTGCTCTGCTATCGATGCCGGCGCCTATTGTTCATGAGCGAAAATTTTCATATACTCCCCGGGAGTATATTGGCATTTCTCGAAAAGAACATAGAGAGAAAGACATGGTCAATACAGATACTCCCGCAAAAGTATTATCAAGAAATTTGCGCTCCAAACCGTTAATTTCCTTGACGAGCCCAACAACTGGTACGTACACTCCCAGCTTATTCTTTGTCTGTCCGGGCAGTTCTTGGACGCAACAACGGAAGCTTATGCAAGAATCTTTACGACCCCTCCGCGCTGTCGCAGCCCTCGCTGTCTTGCTGGCGCCCGCGCTGGGCTTCGCCGCTGCCGATGCACCATCGACTGTGCTGGCGCCGCCAGCGCTGCCAGGCATTGGCGCCAAGCCCGCCTCGATCGACGCTCCGCTCAAAGCCATCAAACCGGTCGAAGACTATAAAGAAACCGACGTCTGGGGCCGCATCCGCACCGGCTTCGCCATTCCCGATATCGACAATGCCCTGGTAGCCAAGCACGTGAGCTGGTACGCCAGCCGTCCCGACTACCTGCTGCGCACCTCGGCGCGCGCCTCGCGCTACCTGTTCCACGTCGTCACGGAACTGGAAAAGCGCAATATGCCGACCGAACTGGCCCTGTTGCCCATCATCGAGTCCGCCTTCAATCCGCAAGCCAATTCGACCGCCAACGCGGCCGGCATGTGGCAATTCGTGCCCGGCACCGGCCGCGACTTCAACCTCAAGCAGAATACCTTCAAGGACGAGCGGCGCGGCGTGCTGGCCTCGACCGACGCTGCCCTGTCCTACCTGCAAAAGCTGTACGGCATGTTCGGCGACTGGCAACTGGCCCTGGCCGCCTACAACTGGGGCGAAGGCAATGTGGCCAAGGCCATCAAGCGCAACCAGGCCGCCGGCAAGCCCACCGATTATGAAAGCCTGTGCGAGCTGATGCCGGCGGAAACGCGCAATTACGTGCCGAAGCTGCAGGCGGTGAAAAATATTGTCGCCAACCCGGCCCAGTACAATGTGTCGCTGCCCGTCATCGACAACACGCCCTACTTCACCGCCGTCGACAAGACCAGCGATATCGACGTGGCCGTCGCAGCCCAGCTGGCCGAATTGTCGATCGACGAATTCAAGGCCCTGAACCCGCAATTCAAGCGCCCCGTCATCACCGGCGACGAGCAGACCAAGATTTTGCTGCCGACCGAGAACGCCGAGAAATTCAACCTGAACCTGGCCCAGTGGGGCCGCGCCCTGACCAGCTGGACGACCCACAAGATTGCCAGCGCCAAGGAAAGCATCGTCAGCCTGGCCTCGAAATTCGGCACCACGCCGGAAGCGCTGCGCCAGGCCAACAATATTCCCGCCAAGAGCCACCTGATTGCCGGCTCGACCATCCTGGTGCCGCGCGCCCAGGCCGCGCCGGCTGGCAACGACATCATCGAAAACGCCGTCATGGCCTTCGAAGCGGACCGCGAAGGCAAGCGCGGCAGCGCCAAGCTGACCGGCAGCGCCCGTTTCAAGGCCAAGGCCGCCGGCGCCGTCGCCGACATCAAATCGCACGTGGCGCGCACCGCCGCCCACCACGGCGCCAAGGCCCTCGTGGCCGAGCCCAAGTCCAGCCGCAGCAAGAAACGCGGTTAAGCGGGCGAAAAGTTGCAGTAGCGGCAAACTGCCCCTACAATCTCGGTCTGCGCTAGCGTCACCTCGCTAAAAAATAACCAGACGGCATCGATGGCAGCCCATCGATGCTGACAGCACTCGGAGTCCACCATGGCATTCTTGCAAGGTAAAAAAATCCTCATCACCGGTTTGCTGTCGAACCGCTCGATCGCCTACGGCATCGCCAAGGCCTGCCGCCGTGAAGGCGCCGACCTGGCCTTCACCTATGTGGGCGAGCGCTTCAAGGACCGCATCACCGAATTTGCCAAGGAATTCGACAGCACCCTCGTGTTCGACTGCGACGTCGCCAGCGACGAGCAGATCAACCAGGTCTTCACCGACCTGGCCACGCACTGGGAACACCTCGACGGCCTGGTGCACGCCATCGGTTTCGCCCCGCGCGAGGCGATCGCCGGCGAGTTCCTCGACGGCTTCTCGCGCGAAGCCTTCCGCGTGGCCCACGACATTTCCGCCTACAGCTTCCCGGCCATGGCCAAGGCTGCGCTGCCGATGCTGCGCGAAGGCTCCTCGCTGCTGACCCTGTCCTACCTGGGCGCGGTGCGCGCCATCCCCTACTACAACACCATGGGCCTGGCCAAGGCCTCGCTCGAAGCGTCGGTGCGCTACCTGGCCGAGAACCTGGGCCAGAAAGGCATCCGCGCCAACGGCATCTCGGCCGGACCGATCAAGACCCTGGCCGCCTCCGGCATCAAGGACTTCAGCAAGCTGCTCGGCTTCGCCGCCTCGCACGCCCCGCTGCGCCGCAACGTGACGATCGAAGAAGTGGGCAACTCGGCCGCCTTCCTGCTGTCCGACCTGGCCAGCGGTATCACCGGCGATATCATGTACGTCGACGGCGGCTTCTCCCACGTGATGGGCCTGAACGCCAGCGACTACGAATAATCTTGCCGCCCGGCATGCCGAAGGCGCTCCATGGAGCGCCTTTTTTTCGTGCGAATTTCTTGCCTGCAAAACGGCGCGGCATTTTCGCCACG
Organism: Pseudomonadota bacterium; assembly: GCA_040390345.1. Lineage (GTDB taxonomy): Bacteria > Pseudomonadota > Gammaproteobacteria > Burkholderiales > Burkholderiaceae_D > Telluria_A. The sequence goes on from JAZJYP010000047.1 coordinate 5,923, forward strand.
CTCCTCGCCGATTCCTTATTTAGATGCAATAAGCTTAACGATTATTATTGACCAGGCAAGAAGGCGATCCTATGATCGATGCAGCGCATAGCGCCCGCGCCCTTCCCGTTTGGACAACTCATCAAGGATAAGAATATGTTTGGCTCGAACAAGAAATTTGCACCAGCATCACTGACCCTGTGCCTGCTGGCCACGGCCGTCGGCGCCATGGGAGCGGCCACCGCCGCGCCTGCCGACACGACGCGCGTCATCATCGCCTTCAAAGCGGGCGCGCAAGCGAAGGGCAAGGCGGCCATCGCCGCCGCCAAGGGGACGATCAAGGAAGACCTGGTCGACATCAACGCCGCCGCCGTCGAGATGCCGGCGAGTGCCCTGGGCGGCCTGCGCAACAGTCCGCACATCGATTTCATCGAGAACGACGCCAAACGCTATCTGTTCTCGGCCACCACGCCCTCGACCGGCACGCCCTATGAGCTGGGCCAAAAAGTCCCTTACGGCATCGGCATGGTGCAAGCGGACCAGTTGCCCGACACCTATGCCGGCAAGCGCATGGTCTGCATCATCGACTCGGGCATCGACATGGCCCACGAAGACTTGTCCGGCAACCGCGTGACGGGCCAGACCAATCCGGGCACCGGCCCCTGGTACACCGATGAAAACCACCATGGCACCCATGTGGCCGGCACCATCGCCGCGATCAATAACAGCGGCGTGGGCGTGGTCGGCGTCAATCCCAACCGCCAGCTGAACCTGCATATCATCAAGGTCTTCGGCGCCGACGGCTGGGCGTACACCTCGACCCTGATCGCCGCGGCCAACAAATGCGGCGCGGCCGGCGCCAACGTCATCAGCATGTCCTTGGGTGGCGGCGATCCCAGCCGGGCCGAGGAAAACGCCTTCAATGGCCTGGCCCAGCGCGGCGTGCTGTCGATCGCCGCAGCGGGCAATGATGGCAATGATACCCAGTCCTTCCCGGCCGGCTACAGCAGCGTGATGTCGGTCGCCGCCCTCGACGAGAACAAGCAAGTGGCCTCGTTCTCGCAATTTACCGACAAGGTCGAAATCGCCGCTCCCGGCGTCAATGTCCTGTCCACCGTCCCGATGGGCGCGGGCACCGAATCGGCCCTGACGGTGGGCGCGACGAGCTATGCGCCCGGCGGCATGGGCGGCTCCCCGCTGGGCACCGTGACGGCGCCCCTGGCCGATTTTGGCGGCGGCACCGTGATCGACATGAACATGACCGGCAAGGTGTGCCTGATCAAGCGCGGCTCGGCCGCCTTCGCCGTCTCCGTCAGCAATTGCCAGGCCAGCGGCGGTGTGGGCGCCGTGGTCTACAACAAGGTACCCGAAGGCTTTGGTGGCACCCTGGGCGCGACCGTGACGAATATCCCTTCGGTGACCGCCTCGGG
>JAZJYP010000048.1:0-23855 GCA_040390345.1 Pseudomonadota bacterium
GTGATTTCGGGCGTAAACACGAAGTGGCCTTCTGGCGAATCCGGATTCAGGTAGCGCGCGCCCTCGGTCGCGGCCAGGCCTTGCAGCAGGTGCGTCTTGCCGGCCGCGCTCTCGCCCCACAGGTAGGCGAAGTGCTCGCGCGAGCTGCGCTGGGCGAACTGGTGCATCAGATGGGCCAGTTCGGCATTCTGTCCTACCTCGAAGGTATCGAGGCTTTGCGCCTGGTCCGCGCCCAAATCGAGCACCAGCTGTTTCATGGCGATCGTCTCTTACTGAAAGTCGTCTGCATCACGCATTATAAAAGGTGCTGGCCAGATAGTGGCGGCGCAGGTGTTTGAAGGCCACCATCAGCACGGCCGAAGCGGGCAGGGCGAGCAGCACGCCGGCAAAGCCGAACAGCTGTCCAAAGGCGAGCAGGGCGAAGATCACGGCCAGCGGATTGAGGCCGATGCGTTCGCCCACCAGGCGCGGTGTGAGGAAAAAGCCCTCGATGACCTGGCCGGCGCCATACACGATGGCCACTGCCACCAGGCCGTGCCAGTCGGAGAACTGCAGCACGGCGGCGATCAGCGCCAGCACCAGGCCCAGGCCGAAGCCCAGGTAGGGGATGAACACCAAGAGGCCAGTGATGATCCCGACCGGCAGCGCCACGTCGAAACCGGCAAGCGCCAGGCCGGCCGAGTAGTACACGGCCAGCACCAGCATCACCAGCAATTGGCCGCGCAGGTACTGCGCCAGCAGGATGTTGACTTCGTTGGCCATGCCGACCGTCTGGCGCAGCCAGCGGCGCGGCACGGCGCCGGCCACGCGGCCGAGGATCTGGTGCCAGTCAAGCAAGAGATAGAACAGCACCACGGGAATGAGGACCATCGTGGCCAGCCATCCCAGCACGGCGGTGCCGCCGATGCGCAGCGAGGACAGCACCTTGGCCCAGATCTCGTCGCCGCTGGCGGCCAGTTGCTGGGACAGCAGGTCGCGGATGCCGTTGCCGTCCAGTTTGACCTTGATGCCCATCTCCTGCAGGCGCGGACCGAGCACGCTGTCGAGCTTGCCGAGGAAGGCGGGAATCTGGGCCTGCAGCAGGGGGATTTCCTTTTGCAGCACCGGGACCACGATCAGCACCAGGGCGCCGGCGGCCGAAAGGAACAGCAGCACCACCAGCACCACGGCCAGCGCGCGCGGCACGCTGATGCCCCGGAACGTGAGGTGGTCGACGTAATCGACGGCGCCATTCAAGGCATAGGCGAGGATGGCGGCGGCGATGAAAGGCGTCAGGATCGGGCCGAGCGCGTACAGCAAGCCGAGGAACCCGAGCCAGATGGCGAGCCAGAAGGCCGTCTGTTTTTGGTCTGGCGTGAGGGAAAATGGCATGTATTTTGGCGTTTTGAGCGTTAAAAAGGCTTTCGGCGGGCCATTTTGATAAAATAGCGGATTGACCGGTTTTGGTCTCCCGCCTTCTATTTTACCGCCTCCGCTGCCAAATACACCATGAGCCAACCTTCTAATGTTTCCCTTTCTTACCGCGATGCCGGGGTCGATATCGATGCGGGCGACGCCCTGGTCGAGGCGATCAAGCCGTTCGCCAAGCGCACCATGCGCGAAGGCGTGATGGGCGGGATCGGCGGCTTCGGCGCGCTGTTCGAGATCAGCAAGAAGTACAAGGAGCCGGTGCTGGTGTCGGGCACCGACGGCGTGGGCACCAAGCTCAAGCTCGCGTTCGAGCTGAACCGCCACGACACGGTCGGCATCGACCTGGTCGCCATGAGCGTCAACGACATCCTGGTGCAGGGCGCCGAGCCGCTGTTCTTCCTCGACTATTTCGCCTGCGGCAAGCTCGACGTGCCCATCGCCACGGCCGTCGTCTCGGGCATCGCCAAGGGCTGCGAGCAAGCCGGTTGCGCCCTGATCGGCGGCGAAACGGCCGAAATGCCGAGCATGTACCCGGCCGGCGAATACGACCTGGCCGGCTTTGCCGTTGGTGCGGTGGAAAAATCGCAGATCATCGACGGCAGCAAGATCTGCCCGGGCGACGTGGTACTGGGCCTGGCTTCGTCGGGCGCCCATTCGAACGGTTACTCGCTGGTGCGCAAGATCATTGAAGTGGCCAAGCCGGACCTGAACGCCGACTTCCACGGCCGCAAACTGGCCGACGTGCTGATGGAGCCGACGCGCATTTACGTCAAGCCCCTGTTGGCGCTGATGGCGTCGATGGAAGTGAAGGGCATGGTCCACATCACCGGTGGTGGCCTGGTCGAAAACGTGCCACGCGTGCTGCAAAAAGGCCTGACCGCCGTGCTCGACTCGAAGGCATGGACGATGCCGCCGCTGTTCCAGTGGCTGCAGCAGCATGGCGGCGTGGCCGACGCCGAAATGCACCGCGTGTTCAACTGCGGCATCGGCATGATCGTCATCGTCTCGAAAGAGAACGCCGACGCCGCCTTCGCCCAGCTGCAAGCGGCCGGCGAAACGGTCTCGCGCATCGGCGAAATCCGCGCCAGCGTGGGCGACGAGCACCCGACGATCGTCGTGTAAATCAACAAGGCAGGCTTAAAGAATGGCGGCTGCGGCCGCCATTTTTCATGGGCCAGCGCAAGGCGCGCCTGCATCGTCTCCTTATGATGGCGCGATGGCAGACAATCACGACGGCAGCTACAAGACGCTGTTTTCTCATCCCCGCATGGTGCGCGACCTGTTGGCCGGCTATGTCAAGGGGCCCTGGCGCGTCGGCGCCACGCTGGACCAGCCCGTCGCTGTGCCGGCCAGCTATATCGCGCACACTGCCGGCACGCCGAGCCGGTGCGGCGATATGGCATGGAAACTACCTTGGCAAACACCCCGGACGGTCGTCTATGTGACGCTCGAATTCCAGTCCCGTCCCGAGCGCTTCATGGCGGTGCGAATGATGGTCTACCAGGGTTTGTTATACCAGGACCTGATTGCACGCCGCGAGTTGGCGTCGTCGCGTCGACTGCCTGTCATCCTGCCAGTTGTCCTTTACAACGGCAAAAGGGCGTGGCACGCACCGACTCGCATCGAGGAATTGATCGTGCCACAGGCGGCGACGCTTTCCAGCATGCCGCATTGCGATTACCAGTTGATTGATATTCACGCACTCGGACCGAGCCTGTCGGTGAGCGTGCCGAACCTGGCCACTGCCCTGTTTCTCATTGAAACAGCGCGCACGCTTGACGACATGCGACAAGCGGTCGTGAGCTTGATAAGATGGCTCGATGATGAAGGCGATGACGCATTGCGGCATGATTTCGTACTCTGGATCAGGCATCACTTTCGAGACCTTGCTCCCGAGATCGTGCTCGATGACATCGCCGACTTGGAAGGAGTACATACCATGCTTGAAGAAACCATCGCGGGCTGGTTCAAGGCAGAGAAGCGGAAAGGCCTGCGCGCAGGACGGCGCGAAGGCATGCGGCGTGGCCTTCAGAAAGGCATGCAACTGGGCCTGCAGCGAGGCATGCAGCGAGGCATGCAGCAAGGCATGCAGCAAGGCATGCAGCAGGGCATGCAGCAGGGCATGCAGCAGGGCATGCAGCAGGGCATGCAGCAGGGACAACGCGAAGGAAGACGTAAAGCAATGTCCGACGTTTTGCGATGCCTGCTCGTCCGTCGCTTTGGCCCATTGCCAGCAAATATTTCAGTCCGTTTAGACGCTGCCAGCGAATCATCGCTGGCAGCATGGACGGAGCGCGTGCTTGATGCCGCGTCCCTGGAGCAAGTCTTCGTCGATGCTTGACCGATGCTCGGGGCCGCCTCGCCTCAGGGCTTGCCGATATTCCGATCGAGGAATTTCTCGACGCGTGTCCAGAAGTCGATACGGTTCTTCGGCAGCGCCCAGCCGTGGCCTTCCTCGAAATATTCGACCCATTCGACCTGGCTGTTGCCCGGCTGGACGGCGTCGTAGAATTTCTTGCCATGGTAAGCGGGCACGCGCATATCGGCGCCGCCGTAGGCCAGCAGCAGCGGTTGCTTGATGCGCGCGGCCTGCATCAGTGGCGAGGTCGCCGCCAGTTGCGCGGCGTCAGCCGTCAAGTCGCCCACCAGCTCGGGCATGCCATATTGCTTCCATTCGTCCGGTAAATCATCCTCGAAGCTCCAGTGACCCGTGTACATCAGCTTGATGTCGGTCACGCCGACCCAGTCGATGCCACATTTGAACAGCTCCGGATCATTGAGCAGGCCCATCAGCGTCGCATAGCCGCCATAGCTCGCTCCGGCCAGGCAGATGCGCTTGGGATTGGCCACACCCTGGCCAATGGCCCAGCGCGCGCCGTCGGCGATGTCGTCCTGCATCTTCAGACCCCACTGTTTCCAGCCGGCATGGAAATGCTCCCAGCCAAAGCCGGTACTGCCGCGGAACTCCGGCTCGAGCACGGCATAGCCGCGCGAAGCGAGGAACTGGGCTTCCGGATCCCAGCCCCATTCGCCGCCGCGCACATAGGGGCCGCCGTGCACCAGCACGACCATCGGCAAGTCCTTGCGCACCGGGCCGGCCGGCAAGGTCAGCCAGGCGGGAATGGCGAGGCCATCGCGTGCCTTGTAGTGGACGAACTGCTGGCGTCCCATCTGGGCCGGCACGATGGCCGGGTGCGAGTCGCCCACTTTGCTCAAGGTCTTGTCGGCGGTGTTGTAGAGCAGGAAGACGGTCGGTTGCACATCGGAATGGGCGCGCACCAGCACCCATGGCGTAGCCGCGCGTGCGCCGATGTCGAGCTTGTTGACGGTGGTGGGCAGCTTGGCGTCGACGTCGGCCTGGATCGCCTTCATCTTTGGGTCGAACCAGATGCTCGACGCGGCATCGGCGAGGAAGTGGATACCCAGCACCTTGTCCTTGTCGGTCACCGGATGGCCGCTGAAATCGAAGTCCTTCATCACCACCAGCGCTTGCGGATCGATCTTGCCTGTCTCAAGGTTCAGCGTGTGCAAGGCCGCTTTGTCGCCCGCCATGCGGGTCGAGACGAACAGGCCGCCGTTGGGCGCGAAGGCCACCGGCGCATAACTGCCCTCGCCGGGCAGGTAGGCCGAATAATTGGCGAGCTGGCGCCACTTGCCCGTTGCCGGGTCGCGGTAATTGACGGTCTCGTTGCCTTTCTCCATGCCGATGGCCAGGCGCGGCTCGCCCTTCTGGTCCAGCAACCATTGGCGGGCATAGGTCGGGCGCGGAATGATGCGCGACTTGCCCGTCACCGTGTTCAGGCGCAGCAGGTCGACATATTTGGCATGGGTCGGGCCGTCGAAACTCCAGCTTTGCACATAGATTTCATCCGAATCCTGCGCCCCGCTCTGCCCCAGCAGATAGGTGTGGTAAGGCAGCAGGATTTTCTCGAGCTTCGACTTGCCGCCGCTGTTCCAATCGTCGATGGCGCTGCGGCTGACCAGTTGCAGCAGATCGCTGCCATCGCGGTTGACGGCAAACATGCCGGGAGCGTATTCCCAGTCACCCTGGCCAATGCGCTTGTCGCGCGTGTCGAACACCAGTCGCTGGTCATTGACCCAGTCGAAATTGCCAATGTCGGCATCCTGGAAATACGCCACCGGTTTGGCGTGCATGGTCGCCAGGTCGATCACGACCAGAGTATCGCGCCGGTTCGGCGTGCCCAGCTTGACGGCCAGGAAGCGTGCATCGGGTGAGAGCAGGGCGGCGCTGTAGCGCGCGTTTTCAAAGAAGGCTTCGATGGGCGGACGCAGCGCCGATGGGGCCGTCGCGTTGGCGGCCTGGGCAGGTGTCAGGCAGGCGGCAGCGATAAAGCTGGCGCCTGCCAGGGTCAGGCGGCGAAGTAACATGCAGTTTCCGATCAAGAATGATTAATATTCAGTCAATCATGCTATTGGGAAACTGTATGCATGTCAATCCCACCAATCTGCTGCGCCAGGAATTTCTCGACGCGGCCCCAAAAGTCGATGCGGGTTGCCGGCAGCGCCCAGCCATGCCCTTCGCCGGGATACTCGACCCATTCGACCTGCTTGTTGACCGCGGAAACGGCATCGTAAAACTTCTTGCCATGGTAGGCGGGCACGCGCCGGTCGGAGCCGCCATACGCGAGCAGCAGTGGCTGCGTGATGCGCGCCGCCTGCTGCAGCGGCGAGGTGGCCTTGAATTGCGCCGCGTCGGCGCTGACGTCGCCGACCAGCTCGGGAATGCCGTACTCCTTCCATTCTTCCGGCAAGTTGTCGCGGAAGGTCCAGCGTCCCTCGACCATCAGCGCAATGTCGGTCACGCCGACCCAGTCGATGGCGCAGCGGTACAGGCCAGGGTCGTTCACCAGGCCCATCAAGGCGGCATAGCCACCATAGCTGGCGCCGCCAATACAGATGCGCTGCGCATCGGCGTAGCCTTGCCCGATGGCCCAGCGCGTGCCATCGGCAATATCGTCCTGCATTTTCAAGCCCCACTGCTTCCAGCCTGCGCGAAAATGGCGCCAGCCATAGCCGGTGCTGCCGCGAAATTCCGGCTCCAGCACGGCATAGCCGCGCGAGGCGAGAAATTGCGCTTCCGGGTCCCAGGTCCAGCTGCCACCGCGCAGGTAAGGGCCGCCATGGACCAGCACGACCATCGGCAGGCCCTTGCGCGCCGGCCCCGCCGGCAAGGTCAGCCAGGCCGGAATGTCCATGCCGTCGCGTGCCTTGTAGTGGACCAGTTGCAGCCTTCCCATCTGGGCCGGTGCAATGCGCGGATGGCTTTCACCGATCTTGCTCAGGCTCTTGTCGGCCGTGTTGTAAACCAGGTAGACGCGCGGCTGCACGTCCGAGGACGCGCTCACGAGCAGCCATGGCGAATCGCTGTGGGCGCCGATGTCAAGGCGATTGACGGTGTTGGGCAGCTTGGCATCGACGTCGGCCTGGGCCGCCTTCATGGCCGGGTCGTACCAGACGCTCGATTCGGCGTCGGCCCGGATGTGCACGCCCAGCAGCTTGCCATTGGCGATGACGGGCTCGCCATCGAAGTCGAAATCCTTCAGACTCAGCAAGGGCTGGGGATCGAGCTTGCCGCTTTGGATATTCAAGGTGTGCAGGGCCGCCTTGTCGCCTTGTCCGCGGGTCTGGACCAGAAGATTGCCGTCGGGGGTGAAGGCCAGGGGCGTGAAGGCACCATCCCCGCCCGCGTAGCGCGCATGGCTCTCAAGCACATTCCAGGCGCCGCTCTTGGTGTCGCGCAGGTAGGTGGTGGTCGTGCCTTCGAAGTGGGCGACGACGATGCGTGGATCGCCCCATTGGTCGAGCAGCCATTGCTTGGCATGTGGCGGCCGGGGCACCACGCGCCACAGGGCGCTGACCGTGTCGAGCAAGAGCAGGTCGACGAATTCGTCGCGCGGCGACACGGCGCCATGCACCCGTGCGACATAGATGGCGTCGGATTTCTGGGCGCCACTTTGTCCAAGCATATAGGTGTTGCGCGGCAGGAAGGCCTGGTTGGCGCGTGGATTGCGCGTCGCCCCGGGGTAGGCTTCGCGGTTGACCAACTGTTCCATGCGTTTGCCGTCGCGATCGACGGCAAACAGGCCGGGCGCGTACTCGATCATGCCGCGTGCGACGCGGCGATCGTCCATGTCGAACACGAGGCGGCGGCTGTTGACCCAATCAAAGTCGCCGATGTCGGCATCGTCGAAATAGGCGACAGGCGTGCCGCGCATGGTGTCGAGGTCGATCACGATCAGGCTGTCGCGCCGCGCCGGTGTGCCGACCTTGAGCGCCACGCTATGCCCGTCCGGCGCAATGCGCGCGGCGCTGAAGCGCGCGTTTTCAAAAAAAGCGTCGATCGGCGGCAGTGTCCGGGCGGCGTCAGCGGCGCTGGTGCGGCCAGCGGCGGCCATCAAGGCCAGCACGCCGGTGCACAGGAGAAGGCGGAATCGAAACGGCATGGGCTTCCAGGCACGGTGTGGTTGACAAAAAGTCAACCAGTCTAGTCGAGCCGCCGCCGCCGTGTCAAATCAGGGCTTGAGGATTTTTGCCACCGCCGGCGCGCGCAGCCGGTGCGCGTCGGGCAAGGCGCCGCCGAGCAAGGGCCGCAGGTAGGCGTGGAAGGCCGGCGTGACGCCGGTGCCGTCGGCATTGATGAAGGCATCGTCCATCACGCGCGTCTTGCCGGCCACCGCAGACAATGCGATCAAGTCGTAGCGCACCGCATAGTCGCCGGTGCGCACGATGGCCACCGAGCCGTCGCGCCCGCCCCACATCGCGTATTGCACCGCTTTCTCGCCCACTTCGCGCGCCTCGCGCTGGTCGACGTCGGACACGCAGCCGAGGAAGGAGCGCTGCAGGTAGCCAAACGTGTCGCCACGCACGCGCTTGATGCCCAGTTTCTCCTTGATTTCATCGCACAAGAGGTCGGCCAGCGCGCCGGTGCCCGACAGCTGCACATTGCCATGGGCGTCGTGCTCGACTTCCTTGGCCAGCAAGCTGGCAATGGCTTCGCCGGAAGCGTCGTGGATGCCTTCGGAGACGGCAATCACGCAGCGGCCATGGCGCGCATAGGCGGCCTTGACGTCGGCGAGGAATTGTTCGAGCGAGAACACGCGCTCGGGCAGGTAGACCAGGTGCGGGCCGTCGTCGTCGAATTTCTTGCCCAGGGCGGCAGCCGCGGTCAGGAAACCGGCATGGCGGCCCATGACGACGCCGACATACACGCCGGGCAGCGCCGCATTGTCGAGGTTGGCGCCGGCGAAGGCCTGGGCCACGAAGCGCGCCGCCGAGGCGAAGCCGGGCGTGTGGTCGTTGCCCACCAGGTCGTTGTCGATGGTCTTAGGAATGTGCACGCAGCGCAGCGCGTAGTTGGCTTTCTGCGCCTCCTCGCTGACGATGCGCACCGTGTCGGACGAGTCATTGCCGCCGATGTAGAAGAAATATTCGATCTCGTGCGCGCGCAAGACCTTGAAGATCTCCTGGCAGTAAGCCACGTCCGGTTTGTCGCGCGTCGAGCCGAGCGCCGACGAGGGCGTGGCTGCCACCAGTTCCAGGTTGGCCGAGGTTTCCTGGGTCAGGTCGACGAAGTCTTCGTTGAGGATGCCGCGCACGCCATGGCGCGCGCCATAGATGCGCGTGATGTGGGGGAAGCGGCGCGCCTCCTGCACCACGCCCACCAGCGACTGGTTGATCACGGCGGTTGGCCCGCCCCCCTGTGCCACAAGGATTCTTCCCGACGCCATGCTGTTCTCCCGCTGAAATGAGCCAGCGCTTACTTTACCGCGAAACGGGGCGGCCCGTCAGTGCTGGCCGATCTGTCGGTCGAGGAATTTTTCGACACGGCCCCAGAAGTCGATGCGGTTTTTCGGCAGGGCCCAGCCATGGCCCTCTTCCTCGTAGACCACCCATTCGATATCGGGATTGCCGGGTTTGACGGCGTCGAGGAATTTCTTGCCGTGGTAGAGCGGCACGCGCACGTCGGCCGCGCCATAGGCCAGCAGCAGGGGCTGCCTGATGCGGGCCGCCTGCTCAATCGGCGAGGTGGCCTTGAGCTGGGCGGCGTCCCTGACCGGGTCGCCAATCAGCGTGGGCATGCCGAACTGCTTCCAGCCTTCGGAGACGTCGGAGGCAAAGCTCCAGTGTCCCGTGTACATCAGGTTGATGTCGGTCACGCCGGCCCAGTCGATGCCGCAGCGGTACAGGTCCGGATCGTTCACCAGGCCCATCAGCGTGGCATAGCCGCCGTAGCTGGCGCCGGCAATGCAGATCCGCTTGGGATCGACGATGCCTTCCTTGATGGCCCAGCGCGCGCCATCGGCGACATCGTTCTGCATGGCCAGGCCCCACTGCTTCCAGCCGGCCCGGAACAGGTGGGCGCCATAGCCCATGCTGCCGCGGAAGGCCGGCTCCAGCACGGCATAGCCGCGCGAGGCGAGGAACTGCGTTTCCGGATGCCAGCCCCACGCGCTGCCATGGGTGTATGGGCCGCCATGCACGAGCATCACGAGCGGCAAGTTCTTGCGCGCACTGCCATGCGGCACGGTCAGCAGGGCAGGGATCTCGAGGCCGTCGCGCGCCTTGTAGCGGATGAATTCCTGGCTCGCCATCGTGGCCGGGTCGATCGCGGCATAGGTGTCGCCGACTTTGTTGAACTTTTTCGTTTGCGTGTTGTACAGGAGGTAGAGCAGCGGCTGCACGTCGGAATAGGCGGCCACCAGCACCCACGGCGTTTGCGCGCGCTGCGCCACGCCCAGCAAGTTGACGGTGTTGGGCAGCAGGACATCGATCTCGGCCTGCAGCGATTTCATGGCGGGGTCGAACCAGGCAGTGCCTTGTGCGTCGCTGAGGTAGCGCACGCCCAGCAGGTGTTTGGCGTCCGTGATCAGTTTGCCGGTGAAATCGAAGCCGTCGAGTTCAATCAGCGCGGACGGGTTGATGGCGCCCTTGTCCAGGTCGTAGGTGTACAGGGCTTGCTTGTCCTTGCCGTTGTCGGCCACCACATACAGCTTGCCGTCGGGGGCAAAGGCCAGCGGGTTGAAGGCGCCCTTGCCGCCCAGGTAGCCGTCGAAGCTGCCCAGCTGGCGCCATGTGCCACTGCCCGGTTCGCGGTAATGCACGGCCGCCGTCTTGCCTTCGAGCGTGAACGCCAGGCGCGGCTCGCCCTGGTGGTCGAGCAGCCATTGCTGCACCGAGCCGGGGCTGCTGGTGCTTTGGGTGGCGCCGGTGACGGTGTCGAGCTTGAGCAGGCGCAGGTAGGCGTTGTCGCTGCCCTTGTCCATGCGCCGCACCACATACACATCGTTGGAGTCTTGCTTGCCGCTCTGGCGCACCAGGCTGTGATTGCAGTCAAGCATGCGCGTGATCGTGTGTTCCGTCACCTCGTTGCAGTCGACGGTGATGAGCTGGCGGAAGGACGAACCGTCGCGGTTGACGGCATACAGGCCCGGCGCAAACCAGGTCTCGCCCTGGCCGGCCTGCTTGTCGCGCGTGTTGAAGACCAGGCGCTCGTCGTTGACCCAGTCGAAGTCGCCGATATCGGCCGTGGCGAAGGCGCCGACGACCTTGACGGTGTTGCTGGACAGGTCGACCACGGCGAGGCGGTCGCGCACGCCCTTGTCGCCGATGCGCACGGCCAGGTAGCGCGCCGTGGGCGAGAGCAGGGCGCCGGAAAAGCCAGGGTTCTCGAAGAAGGCTTCGAGCGCAGGCCGAACCGGTGCGGCGGCGCCAGACCAGGCGTGTGCGGCCAGCAGCGCCGCAGCGAGCAGGAATTTGTTCAAGGTGTGCTCCTGGCAGCTGGCACGCCGATCTGGCGGTCGAGGAATTTTTCGACGCGACCCCAGAAGTCGATGCGGTTCTTTGGCAGGGCCCAGCCATGGCCTTCCTCTTCATAGACCACCCATTCGATGTCCGGGTTGGTCGCTTTGACGGCGTCGTAGAACTTGCGGCCATGGTAGACCGGCACGCGCATGTCGGCGCCGCCATAGGCCAGCAGCAGCGGCTGCTTGATGCGCGCCGCCAGCAGCAGCGGCGAGGTGGCTTTCAATTGCTCGGCGTCCTTGACCTGGTCGCCCACCAGCGTGGGCATGCCGTACTGCTTCCAGTTCTCGGACAAGTCGGAGACGAAACTCCAGTGGCCCGTGTAGAGCAGGTTGATGTCGGTCACGCCGACCCAGTCGATACCGCAGCGGTACAGCTCCGGGTCCTTGATCAAGCCCATCAGGGTGGCATAGCCGCCATAGCTGGCGCCGGCGATGCAGATGCGCTTGCCATCGGCCAGGCCGCTGTCGATCGCCCAGCGGGTGCCGTCGGCGATATCATCCTGCATCTTCAGGCCCCACTGCTTCCAGCCGGCGCGGAAATGCTTTTCGCCGAAGCCGGTGCTGCCGCGGTATTCGGGTTCGAGCACCGCGTAGCCGCGCGAGGCGAGGAACTGCGCCTCGCCATGCCAGCCCCATTCACCGCCGCGCACATACGGCCCGCCGTGGACCATCACCACCAGCGGCAGGTTCTTGCGCGCGCTGCCGTGGGGCAGGGTCAGCCAGGCGGGAATCTCGAGGCCGTCGCGCGCCTTGTAGCGCACCAGCTCCTGGCTGCCCATGGCGGCCGGATCGATGTGGGTATTGCTCACGCCGACGCGGTTGAATTTCTTCGTGTCCGTGTTGTAGAGCAGGTAGCTGCGCGGCTGCAGGTCGGAATAGGCTTCCACCAGCACCCAGGGATGGGCCGCGTGGGCCGCCACCGACACCAGGTTGACCGTGCTGGGCAGGCTTGCATCGATGTCCTTCTGGACCGCCTGCATGGCCGGGTCGAACCAGTGGATGGCGCGCGCGTCGCTGAGGTAACGCACGCCCAGCAGGCGTTCGCCGTTGGCGATCAGGCTGCCGCTGAAATCGAATTCCTTGAGCTCGATCAGCGGCGCCGGGTCGAGCGTGCCGCTGGCCAGGTTGAACGTGAACAGGGCGCTCTTGTCGCGGCCCTGGTGGGCGACGACAAACAGGCGTCCGTCCGGCGCAAAGGCGAGCGGTTCGAAGGCGCCCTTGCCGCCGACGTAGGCGTCGAAGGCGGCCAGTACGCGCCAGGCGCCGGTGGCCGGATCGCGGTAGTGGATGCCCTTGATGTTCTTGTCCTGGGTGACGGCCAGGCGCGGCTCGCCGCGCGCATCGACCAGCCAGCGGCGCGCGTGCTCGGGCCCGCCCACGCCGATGGTGCGGCCGGTGCGCGTGTTCAGGCGCAGCAGGGCTACGTCCTTGACGTCGCCAGGCCCGTCGAAGGTGACGTTCTCGACATATACCTCGTCCGTTTCGGGCGGGCTGGCCTGTTGCAGCAGGAAGTGATGCCAGGGCAGCAGCTTGGCCATCGAGGCGCCGCGGATGAAGGCATTGCTGCGGTCGACCAGCTGGCGGAAGGCGCTGCCGTCGCGGTTGACGGCATACAGGCCGGGGCCGTAGCGCACGTCGCCCTGGCCGATGCGCTTGTCGGCCGCGTCGAAGACCAGGCGCTCGTCATTGACCCAGGCGAAGTGGCCGATGTCGGCGTCGGAAAAGGCGCCGACGATCTTGACGCTGTTGTCGCCCAGGTCGACCACGGCGAGGCGGTCGCGCACGGCGGCACTGCCCAGGCGCACGGCCAGGTAGCGCGCCGACGGCGAGAGCAGGGCGCCGGAGAATTCCGGGTTGCCGAAGAAGTGCTCGAGCGGCACCAGGGCGCTAGCCTGGCCGGTGGCAAGGCAGAACAGGGCGAGGCAGGCGAGGCGGCGTAGCAGGCTCATGGTTGTCCGAGTTGTTGTCCGAGGAATTTGTCGACGCGGCTCCAGAAGTCCACGCGGTTCTTCTCCAGCTCGAGCGTGTGGCCTTCGTCGTCGTAGACCACCAGTTCCAGCTTCGGATTGGCGGCCGCTTCAGCAAAGCGTTTGGCGTGGAGCACGCCGATATAGCTGTCGGCGCCGCCGTGGCCCATCAACAGTGGCTGCTTGATCTGCGCTGCGTGCGTCAGGGGCGAGGTCTCGATCAACTGGGCCGCGTCCTTGTCCGGGTCGCCCAGCAGGGCAGGTACGCCGTAGCGCTTCCATTCCTCGGGCAGCACGCTGTCGATGGTCCAGTGGCCATTCAACAGCAGCTTGAAGTCGGTCAGGCCGCCGAAGTCGACGCCGCATTTGTACAAGGCGGGGTCCTTGGCCAGGCCCATCAAGGCGGCGTAGCCACCGAAACCTTCGCCGACGATGCACACGCGTTTGGCGTCGGCCGTGCCCTGGGCGATGGCCCATTTGGCGCCGTCGGCGATGTCGTTCTGCATGCCCAGGCCCAATTGCTTGAAGCCGGCCTTGGTGAAGCGCTCGCCAAAGCCGGTGCTGCCGCGGTATTGCGGTTCGAGCACGGCGTAACCGCGCGAGGCGAACAGCTGTGCCGCCGCGTTCCAGCCCCACACATCGCGTCCGAAGGGGCCACCGTGCACCAGCACCACCAGTGGCAGGTTCTTCGCTGGCTTACCGTAGGGCAGGGTCAGGTAGGCGGGCACGGACAGGCCGTCGCGTGCGGCGTAGTGGACCATTTCCATATTGCTCATCTGGTCGGCGCGGATGTCCGGACGGCGCTCGCCGATCGGCGACAGCGTGCCCGTCTCTTTGTTGAACAGGGCGAAGCGCAGCGGCTGCAAGTCCGAATGCGAAGTCACCAGCACATAGGGCGACTGCGCGCGCGGCGCCACCGCCAGCGTGTTGATCGTCTGCGGCAGCAGCGCGTCGACGCGCTTTTGCAGCGCCGCCATGGCCGGGTCAAACCAGACACTGGCATCGGCGTCGATTTCGTAATGCACGCCAAGCAGGCGGTGTTGGTCGGTCACCAGGACGCCCTGGAAATCGTAGTCTGCCATCTGCACCAGTGGCTTGTCGGCCAGCTTGTTGGCCGCCAGGTCGTAGGTGTACAGCGCGGCCTTGTCGGCGCCATGGTTGGCGCGCACGTACAGGGTGCCGTCCGGGCCGAAGCGCAGCGGCACAAAGCTCGCCGACACCCCGCCATAGCGCTTGAACTCGGTCAGCTTGCGCCACTGGTCCTTGGCCGGGTCGCGGTACCACACCACTTCCGTGTCTTCTTCGATGCCCAGCGCGATGCGCGGTTCACCTTTCTGGTCCAGCAGCCAGTGCTGCACCGGCGCCGGCGCGGCGACCGATTCGGTGCCGCCCGTGAGGGTGTTCAGGCGCAGCAAGTCGACATAGTTGGTGCCGCTGGCCCGGTCCAGGCGCACTTGCTGGACGTAGATGAAGACGCTGTCCTGGGTGCCCATATCGCCCAGTAGCAGTGTATTGGCCGGCAAAACCTGGCGCGCCGTGTGCGCCTGCGGTGCCAGGCCCGAGCGGCTCACCAACTGGCGGTAGTTCTTGCCATCGGCGTCGACGGCGAACAGGCCCGGCGCATAGCGCTTGACGCCCAGGCCGCGCTGGTGGTCGGCGGTGTCGAAGACGAGGCGCGCGTCGTTCACCCAGCGCACATTGCCAACATCGGCATCGAGGAAGTAGCCGGCGATGGTGCTTGCCTTGCTGGCCAGGTCGATCACGGCCAGTTCGATGCGGCCGTTCTTGCCGGCCATGCGGATGGCCAGGCGTTTGCCGTCGGGCGAGAGTTGGGCGCCATTCATCGCGGGGCTAGCGAAGAAGCTGGCGACGGCAGGCAAGGGCGGCGTGGCCGTTGGCTGCGCGCGCGCACCGAAGGCAACACCGAGCAACAGCGCCAAAGCGCACGGGATGAAACGTGAAGGCATGGGGAATCCTTTGCAAGAGATCGTGGATATTAACATTTTGAAAATGTTGCGAGCAACTATTCGGGGGCGCGCAGGTGGTCGATCAGGGCTTCCTGCTGGCGGCTGGGGGCCACGGTCAGCAGGCTGACCAGCACGATGGCCAGCAGGCCGGCCGGCACCCCGAAAATGCCCGCCGAGATGGGGGCGATGTGGAACCACTGTCCGGCGGCGCTGCCGCCGAGGATGGGATTGGTATGCAGCATGTAGTAGACGCACACGCCGAAACCGGCGGCCATGCCGGCCACGGCGCCGGCCTGGCTGGCGCGCTTCCAGAATACGCCCAGCACCAGCGCCGGGAACAGGGTCGAGGCGGCCAGCGAAAAGGCGGCCCCCACCAGCGACAGGATGTCGGCCGGTTTTTGCGAGGCGGCGTAGGCGGCGATGAAGGCCACGCCCAGCAGCAGCAGCTTGGAAATGGTCACCCGCTTCTGGGTCGAGGCATTCGGGTCGACCAGCTTGTAATAGACGTCGTGCGAGAGCGCATTCGAAATGGCCAGCAGCAGGCCATCCGCCGTCGACAGGGCGGCGGCCAGGCCGCCCGCCGCCACCAGGCCGGAAATCACATAGGGCAGGCCGGCTATTTCGGGCGTGGCCAGCACCAGCATGTCGCCGTCGATGGCAATCTCGGCCAGTTGCACGATGCCGTCGCCGTTCATGTCGACGATGCTGATCAGGGGATTGGCCTTGTCCACATTGGCCCAGTACGACACCCAGGTAGGCAGGTGCGAGAAATCGCTGCCGACCAGGGTGCTGTACAGGTCGTACTTGACCAGCACGGCGAGGGCGGGAATCGACAGGTAGACGGCGAGGATGAAGAACAGGGTCCAGAACACCGACACGCGCGTCGCCCCCACCGATGGCGTGGTGTAGGAGCGCATCAGGATGTGGGGCAGGGCTGCGGTGCCGAGCATCAGGCAGAACACCAGCGCCAGGAAGTTGTTGCGGCGCGTGTCCGACTGGGCCGCGTCGGCGCCGGGGAAGGGCTGGGTGTGCGATTCGGGCGCTTGCGCGCGCGCGAGATTGGCAGCGCGCGCCTCCTGCCAGCTGCGCGCTGCGTCATCTGCGCTTTTCGGGTAGGCGATCAGCGCGCGTTCGGCCGCACGTACGTCGGCCAGCGAGGCGTTGCGCAGCTTGGCCGCGTCGAGGGCGTGCTGGGCCTCGAGGCGGCCATCTTCCCATGACTGCGGCAGGGCGCGGATCCTGAGCGCCAGCGCCTCGGCGCGCTGGGCGAACTGGGCGCGTACCTGCTGTTCCCTGGGGTCGCGTTCGAGCTGGGCTTCGCGCGCGGCCAGCTTGGGCAGCACGGCGCCATAGGCCAGGTGCGGCACCGGGTTATCCACCAGCTTGACCGACAGCCAGGCGGCGGGAATGAGGAAGGCGACCAGGATGATGATGTATTGCGCCACCTGGGTCCAGGTAATGGCGCGCATCCCGCCCAGGAAGGAACACACCAGGATCGAGGCCAGGCCGAGGAAGATCCCGACCGAGAAGTCGACGCCGGTAAAGCGCGAGGCGATCAGGCCGACTGCGTAGATCTGCGCCACCACATAGGTGAAGGAGACGATGATGGTCGCGCCCACGGCCAGCAGGCGCACCGGCGCGCTGTTGTAGCGGGCAGCGAGGAAGTCGGGGATCGTGTATTGGGCGAACTTGCGCAGGTAGGGCGCGATCAGCAGCGCCACCAGCACATAGCCGCCAGTCCAGCCCATGATGTAGGCCAGGCCGTCGAAGCCGTGCAGGTAGAGGCCACCGGCCAGGCTGATGAAGCTCGCCGCCGAAATCCAGTCGGCGGCCGTGGCCATGCCATTGAAGACGGCCGGCACGCGCCGTCCGGCCACATAGTATTCGCTGACATTCGAGGTGCGGCTGATCACGCCGATGGCCGCGTACAGGCCGATGGTGGCGAACAGGAACAGGTAGCCGATCCACACGCGCGGCATGCCTTCCTTTTCCAGCATGGTGAGCGCGATCAGGAAGGCGGCGAAGCAAGCCGTGAACCACAGGTAGTAGCGCGAGAGTTTGCTGAAGTAGGTGCTCATCCGAGTTCCCGGAGCTGGCGTTGGAAGCGGCGGTCCAGGCGGCGCATCGCCAGCGCGTAGGCACCGAGGATGGCCAGGTAGACCAGGGCCGCACCCTGGGCCGCGAGGTAGAACGACAGCGGCCAGCCGAACAGGTGGATGGCCGACAGCGGGCGCGCAAAATAGATGGTGCCGAAGGTCGTTACCAGCCAAAGCGCGAGCAGCACGGCGGTGACGCGGCGCGCGGCGCGCCAGTGCAGGATGCGGGCGCGCACCAGGGCGACGCGTTGCGAATGTTCTGTTGGCAGGTCCATCTCAGGCGCTTTCTTCGGCAGCCGGCGGCGACGGGAAGCTCAGGCGGAACAGGCAGCCCGGGTTGCGCGCCGCGTCGCTGCGCGGATTGGTAAACAGGTCGACTTCTGCGCCGTGCTGCTGCGCCACTTCGCGCACGATGGCCAGCCCCAGGCCGCTGCCCTGGGCCGTGTTGCCCAGCACCCGGTAGAAGCGCTCGAACACGCGTTCGCGCTCTGGCGCGGGAATGCCGGGGCCCGTGTCTTCCACTTCCAGCACGGCCTGGTCGATATCCATGCGCACGCGCACCGTGACGCTGCCGCCGGCCGGCGTGTAGCGCAGGGCGTTGTCGATCAGGTTCGACAGCAGCTCGCGCAGCATCACGGCATTGCCGGCGATGCTGACGTGGTAGGAGGGGGCTTCAAAACCGAGGTCGATCTTGTGGATGAAGGAGGCGCTGACCCAGTCCTGCACCACCTGGCGCGCCAGCGCGGCCAGGTCGAGTACTTCGAGCGTGAGGCCGGCCTGGGGCTGGTTTTCGGCGCGCGCCAGCGCGAGCAGCTGGTTGACCAGGCGCGTGGCCGACTCCGAACTCTTGGCCAGCTGTTCGAGCGAGCGGTGGATTTCGGCCGGGTCGCGCAGGCGCAGCGCCAGTTCCGACTGCATGCGCATGCCCGCCAGCGGCGTCTTCATCTGGTGTGCGGCGTCGGCGATGAAGCGCTTCTGGATGTCGATCGTTTGCGCCAGCCGTTCGAGCATGTCGTTGAGGGACCCCACCAGCGGCGAGATCTCTTCCGGCACCTGGCGCGAATCGATCGGCGACATGTCGTCCGGGCGGCGTGCGCGGATGCGCTCCTGCAGTTCGGCCAGCGGCGAGAGGCCGCGCGCCAGCGCAAACCACACCAGGGCCAGCACGATGGGCAGGATGATGAACTGGGGCAGGATCACGCCCTTGATGATCTGGTTGGCCAGCTGCGCGCGCTTGTCCAGCGTCTCGGCCACCTGCACCAGGGCGCTGTGCACGTCTTCGCCGCGCTGCGCTTGCGGGTTCAGGTTGACATACGAGAAGGCAACCCGCACCGGCGTGCCGTGCATGGCGTCGTTGCGGAAGTGGATGGTGCCGGCGCGGTAGCGTTCTTCGTCGACTGGCAGGGGCAGGTCGCGGTCGCCGTCGACATAGTCGGCGTGGGCGCCCATGATCTGGAAGTAGATGTTGTCGACGTCGTCGGCTCGCAGGATGTCGCGCGCCGAGCCGGGCAGGCGCGAGACCAGCTTGCCGTCGACTTCCTTAACCTGCTGCGCGAGCACGGTGACGCTGTCTTCGAGCGCGTGGTCGAACGGTTCGTTGGCAATCGCCTTGGCCACCAGGTAGGTGATGGCGATGCTCATGGGCCAGAGCAGCAGCAGGGGCGCGAGCATCCAGTCGAGGATCTCGCCGAACAGCGAGTGCTGGATGTTTTCGTCCGGTTCGGGATTGGGCGGGCGATAGATCGCCACGTCGAGCTCGTGGTCGGGAATATCAGCCAGGCCTGCGTCCCGGTCGTTCACTTGGCTTCGGGCGCGGGGTTGAATTTTTCGAGGCAGTAGCCCAGGCCGCGCACGGTGGCGATGCGCACGCCGCCCACTTCGATCTTCTTGCGCAGGCGGTGCACGTACACCTCGATGGCGTTGTTCGACACTTCCTCGCCCCATTCGCACAGGTGGTCGACCAGCTGTTCCTTCGACACCAGGCGCCCGGTGCGCGCGAGCAGGATTTCGAGCAGGCCCAGTTCGCGCGCCGACAGGTCGAGCATCTGTTCGTTGATATAGGCGCTGCGCCCGACCTGGTCGAAGGTCAGTGGCCCGTGCTTGACGACGGTGGGGCCGCCGCCGGCGCCGCGCCGGGTCAGGGCGCGCACACGCGCTTCCAGTTCCGACAGGGCGAAGGGCTTGGCCATGTAGTCGTCGGCGCCCAGGTCGAGGCCGTTGACGCGCTGCTCGATCGAGTCGGCCGCCGTCAGGATCAGCACCGGCAGCAGCGAGGCGCGCGCGCGCAGGCGGCGCAGCACCTCCAGCCCGGACAGCTTGGGCAGGCCCAGGTCCAGGATCAGCAGGTCGAACTCCTGGGTGGAGAGGGCGGTGTCGGCTTCCTGGCCGTTGCTGACGCAATCGATGGCGTAGCCGGACTGGCGCAGCGAGCGGGTCAGGCCGTCGGCCAGCACGCTGTCGTCCTCGGCAAGTAAAATTCGCATGTAAGACACTCCGGCTACAGAAGATCCTATTGTGTTTCATTTCGCGCAAGGTGGCGAGTTTTTGTGCAATCTCAAAATTGTTTAAAAATCGTGCTTGCATTAAGCACTGTTTTTTTATACAGTGCTGCCTGTACCGACGAATTTGCACCCACCTACTGGTTGAAAGAACATTATGGACGATAAAAAAGCTGTTGTACCTGCATCAGAAAAAGCCAAGGCGCTGGCCGCCGCGCTGGCCCAAATCGAGAAGCAATTCGGCAAAGGCTCCGTAATGCGCATGGACGCCAACACGCCGATCGAGGACGTGCAGGTCGTGTCGACCGGTTCGCTCGGCCTGGATATCGCCCTGGGCGTCGGCGGCTTGCCGCGCGGCCGCGTGGTGGAAATCTACGGCCCGGAATCGTCGGGCAAAACCACGCTGACCCTGCAGACTATTGCTGAAATGCAAAAGCTGGGCGGCACCTGCGCCTTCATCGACGCGGAACACGCGCTGGACGTCGGCTACGCACAGAAGCTGGGCGTCAACCTGCACGAGCTGCTGATCTCGCAGCCGGACACCGGCGAACAAGCGCTGGAAATCTGCGACGCGCTGGTGCGCTCCGGTTCGGTCGACCTGGTGGTCATCGACTCGGTCGCCGCGCTGACGCCACGCGCCGAGATCGAAGGCGACATGGGCGATTCGCTGCCGGGCCTGCAAGCCCGCCTGATGTCCCAGGCGCTGCGCAAGCTGACCGGTTCGATCAACCGCACCAACACCCTGGTCATCTTCATCAACCAGATCCGCATGAAGATCGGCGTCATGTTCGGCTCGCCCGAAACCACCACCGGCGGCAATGCCCTGAAGTTCTACGCTTCCGTGCGCCTGGACATCCGCCGTACCGGCTCGATCAAGTCGGGCGACGAAGTGATCGGCAACGAAACCAAGGTCAAGGTCGTCAAGAACAAGATCGCGCCGCCATTCAAGGAAGCCCACTTCGACATTCTTTATGGAGAAGGCACGTCGCGCGAAGGCGAAATCCTCGACTTGGGCGCCGACAACAAGGTCGTCGAGAAGTCCGGTTCCTGGTACAGCTACAACGGCGAGCGTATCGGCCAGGGCAAGGACAATGCCCGCTTGTTCCTGAAAGAGCGGCCAGCGCTGGCGCGCGAAATCGAGAACAAGGTGCGCCTGGCCCTGGGCGTGCGCGAACTGCCGCCGGTGGCCGACGACAAGCCGGCGCCCAAGCTGAAGGCCGTCGCGGGCGATTAATTACTTGACTACTCAAGTATCATGCCTGCGCCAGCATTAAGCCTGAAGGCCCGTGCCCTGCGCTTCCTGTCGATGCGCGAGCACAGCCGGCTGGAGCTGGGCCGCAAGCTGTCCAGATATGCCGAGCAGGGCGACGATGTCGACGCCCTGCTCGACTTTTTGGAAAAGAATAACTGGCTCTCGCAGGAGCGTTTCGCCGAGTCGCTGATCCACCGCAAGGCGGCGCGCTTCGGCGCCAGCCGCATCGTGGCCGAGCTCCAAAGCCATGGCGTGGCTGGCGAAGCCCTGCAGGAACTCAAGGCCGGCCTGGCCGGCGACGAGACGGCGCGCGCCTGCGAGGTGTGGCGTCGCAAATTCGGCACGGTCGCCGCCGACCCGGCCGAACGCAACAGGCAGATGCGCTTTCTCATGCAGCGCGGCTTTTCCCAATCCGCCGTGCGCGCCGCCCTCAAGGGCGCGCCCGACGACGATTGACAACGCTGCGCCACCGCCCGTGTGTGCCTCGCACACTCCTCACCCGGACGGTGGCGCGGAGTTTTTTCCTGTTATGCGCTTGCCGCCATGATGTTGCCACAGAAGCAATCCGGCGCTAAATATCCATGCTCGGGCTGCATGTGATAAACTTTTGGGGTTCAAACAGCGCCGCATGAGCGGTTGTTGCCGTAGAAGCTGCGGCAACGTGCGATTACGCACACGGCTGTACACACTTTAAAGCCGCATCCTATGCCCTTGTCACCTCCCGTCCCCCGCGCGTTGCGGCACACTCGCGCCATCCAGGTCGAAGCGTTTGCCCGCGACGATGGCCTGTGGGATCTGGACGCCCGCATTTCCGACGTCAAGCAGAAAGATGTCATGCTCGCCTCCGGCCCGCGCCAGGCCGGCACCGACCTGCACAATCTCTCGCTGCGCATCACGATCGACCTGAACATGACCATCGTCGAGGCTGAAGCGGCCTCCGATGCCGTCCCGTATGCCGGCTATTGCGACACCATCGGCCCCGCGTATGGAAAGCTGGTCGGCCTGTCCCTGGTCAAGGGTTTCCGCCTGGGCTTGAAAGACCGCCTCGCTGGCGTGCTAGGCTGCACCCATTTGACCGAACTGGCCCAGATCCTGCCAACGGCGGCCATCCAGGCCTTTGCCAATGAAGTCTTCCATGCGCGCGACGGCGATGGCCACGACGATTCGCCGCACCGCCCGTTCCAGATTGAAAAATGCCACGCGCTGCGCGCCGACGGGCCGGCCGTGGCCAAGTATTACCCGCGCTGGTATGCCAAGCCAGTCACCATTTCGTAAGTTCATCACATTCGTTATCCAAAAGAAGGGAAGCCAGCATGAAAATCCATGAGTATCAAGGCAAAGAAATCCTCCGAAAATACGGAGTGACGGTTCCGCGCGGTATTCCGTGCATGTCCGTTGAAGAAGCAGTCAAAGCTGCTGAAACCTTGGGCGGCCCGGTCTGGGTTGTAAAAGCACAAATCCACGCCGGTGGCCGTGGCAAAGGCGGCGGCGTCAAAGTCGCAAAATCGCTGGAACAAGTCAAAGAATTCTCCGAGCAGATCCTGGGCATGCAGCTGGTCACGCACCAGACCGGCCCTGAAGGCCAGAAAGTACGCCGCCTGCTGATCGAAGAAGGCGCGGACATCAAGAAAGAACTGTACGTATCGCTGGTCACCGACCGCGTATCGCAGCGCGTTGTGCTGATGGCTTCCTCCGAAGGCGGCATGGACATCGAAGAAGTTGCCGAGTCCCACCCGGAACTGCTGCACTCGATCGCCATCGATCCATCGATCGGCCTGACCGACGCTGAAGCCGCTGGCATCGCCGCCAAGATCGGTGTGCCGGAAGCTTCGATCGCCGACGCCGTCACCAACCTGCAAGGCCTGTACAAAGCCTACTGGGAAACCGACTCGTCGCTGGCCGAAATCAACCCGCTGATCCTGACCGGTTCGGGCAAGGTCATCGCGCTCGACGCCAAGTTCAACTTCGACGCCAACGCCCTGTACCGCCAGCCTGAAATCGTCGCCTACCGCGATCTGGACGAAGAAGATCCGGCCGAAGTGGAAGCGTCGAAATTCGACCTGGCCTACATTTCGCTCGACGGCAATATCGGCTGTCTGGTCAACGGCGCCGGCCTGGCCATGGCCACCATGGACACCATCAAGCTGTTCGGCGGCGAGCCGGCCAACTTCCTCGACGTCGGCGGTGGCGCCACGGCCGAGAAGGTGACCGAAGCGTTCAAGATCATGCTGAAAAACCCTGGCCTCAAAGCCATCCTGGTCAATATCTTCGGCGGCATCATGCGCTGCGACGTGATCGCCGAAGGCGTGATCACCGCTTCGAAAGCCGTGTCCCTGCAGGTACCGCTGGTCGTGCGCATGAAGGGCACGAACGAAGACCTGGGCAAGAAGATGCTGGCCGACTCCGGCCTGCCCATCATCGCCGCCGATACGATGGAAGATGCAGCCAAGAGCGTCGTTGCCGCAGCTGCCGGTCAAGCCTAATTCGAAGGAAACAACATGTCGATTCTGATCAATAAAGATACCAAAGTAGTCACCCAGGGGATCACCGGCAAGACCGGCCAGTTCCACACCCGTATGTGCCTCGATTACGCGAACGGCAAGAATTGCTTCGTCGCCGGCGTGAACCCGAAGAAAGCCGGCGAAGACTTCGAAGGCATTCCGATTTTCGCCAACGTCGCCGAAGCGAAAAAAGAAACGGGCGCCAACGTGTCCGTCATCTACGTGCCGCCGGCAGGCGCCGCCGCCGCGATCTGGGAAGCCGTTGAAGCCGAGCTGGACCTGGCCATCTGCATCACCGAAGGCATTCCCGTGCGCGACATGATGGCGCTCAAGGACCGCA
>JAZJYP010000049.1:0-462 GCA_040390345.1 Pseudomonadota bacterium
CGCCACGTTCCCGGTCCCGTGCCCCGGCGTAGGGTGGGTGAGCGCAGCGCTACCCACCTTGCATCCGCGCAGGCCACGCCATGATCAACGCCGTCCGCAAACTGGTCCGCGCAAAGACCGACAAATGGCTATACCAGCTGCGCGATGTGGAGCCGGGCGAGGTGTACCTGAACCAGCGCCGGGTCTTCATCGTGCCCACTGGCGCCGGCCTGGCCTTCGCCGGCCTGCTGTTCATCCTCCTGATCGGCTCCATCAACTATAGCCTGGGCCTGGGCTTTGCCCTCACCTTCGCCGTTGGCGCCTGCGCCGTGGTGGACATGTATTTCACCTATAAGAACCTGGCCTACCTGCACCTGGCCCCGGGCCGCGCGCCGAGCGTCTTCGCCGGCGAAGAAGCGCAGTTCGAACTGCACATGCTCAACCGCACGCGCCTGGACCGCTACGCCGTCTGGCTCGATTTCC
>JAZJYP010000049.1:472-11085 GCA_040390345.1 Pseudomonadota bacterium
GCGGCTACGAGGCGACGATCGACGGCGCGTTGCCGCGCACGCTTGAGGTCATCATGGTCGCTGACGTCTTTATGTTCCGCCTGCTCAACGCGCTCGGGACGCAGATGGGCGGCCTCAAGGCAGCGACGCTCGTGCAGTCGCACACGGAGTGGACAGAGAAGCTCGACGTCAAGATCGCGCACTGCCCGCCGCACGTCAACGACACGCGCGACTTCAACGCTGACGTCACCGCCGCGAGTCGCCTCGTCCGCGGCGGCCCCCGCCGGCGGCAGCGCCGTCGTCTCGCTGACGACGGCAAGCAGCGAGCGCGGCTGGCTGCCGGCGCCGCGCGTGCGCCTGATCACGCGCTTCCCGCTTGGCCTGTTCCGCGCCTGGAGCTACTGGCAGCCGGATGCGCGCGTGCTGGTCTACCCCTTCCCCGAAGAGAACGCTCCGCCCCTGCCGATGACCGGTGTGGCCAGCGAATCTGGCCAGGGCCACGCCGGCCAGGACGATTTCGCCGGCATCCGCAGCTACCAGGCGGGCGACCCGATGCGCCACCTGGCCTGGCGCCAGATCGCGCGCCTCGATCCTTCATTGGGCGGCCAGCTCGTAACCAAGCATTTCGAGGGCGGCGCCATCGAAGAACTGGTGCTCGACTTCGACCGCCTTCCCGCCAGCATGGACCTGGAACTGCGCCTGTCGCGCATGACGCGCTGGGTGCTGGAAGCGGAGCAGCGTGCCAAGCCCTACGCCTTCCGCTTGAAAGGCCAGGTGTTCGACGCGGCCATGGGCGACGCCCACCGCGCCGCCTGCCTGCGCGCGCTGGCCCTGTATGGAAAGGGCAAGCCATGAAGCGCTGGCTGGACATGGCCCTGATGCTCCCGCGCGACAAGGCCGACACCCTGCTCCTGCTGGTGGCGGCCCTGCTGGTGCTGGTGCCGCACGCGAACCACCTGCCGCTGTGGATTTCCGCCCTGTGCGGCGCGACCCTGTTCTGGCGCGGCGCCGTCACCTGGCGCGGCTTGCGCATGCCCGCCACCGCCCTGCTGCTGCCCATTGCCCTGGCCGCGATGGCGGGGGTGTTCAACAGCTACCACACGCTGCTGGGCCGCGACGCCGGCGTGGCCATGCTGGTGCTGCTGGTGGCGTTCAAGATGCTGGAGATGCACGCCAAGCGCGACCTGTTCGTCGTCATCTTCCTGTGCATCTTCCTGGTGCTGACGAACTTCTTCTACTCGCAGAGCATGGGCACGGCGCTGATGATGCTCATCTCGATCATCGTTTTGCTGACGGCCCAGATGTCCTTCCAGTTCACGGGCGCGGTGCCGCCGCTGGCGCGCCGCCTGCGCACGGGCGCGACCATCCTTGGCTGCGCGGCGCCGCTGGCCTTGCTGCTGTTCGTCGGCTTCCCACGCATCCAGGGCCCGCTGTGGGGCTTGCCGGGCGACGCCTCGGCCGGGCGCAGCGGCCTGTCCGACCGCATGTCGCCGGGGAACCTGTCGAACCTGGCACAGTCGGAAGAGACGGCCTTCCGCGTCAAGTTCAGCGACCCGGTTCCGCCACAGGACCAGTTGTACTGGCGCGGCATCGTGCTGGGCAATTTCGACGGGCGCACCTGGTCGCAGCTGGCGCCGATGAACGCGCGCCAGGCCAGCAACATCCAGATGCAGGTGCGCGGCAAGCCGGTGCGCCACCAGATCACGCTCGAGCCGTCGTCGAACCGCTGGCTGTTCTCGCTCGACATGCCCACCGTGCTGCCCAGCGTGGCGGGCAACCTCGCCAACCTGTCGCAGGAAGTGGAAATGTCGGCCAGCTATCCGCTCGACCAGCGCGTGCGCTACGACGTCGTCTCCTACATCGACTATGCGCTCGAAGCGGAGCGCCTGCCGCAGCGCCTGCCGCAGTGGCTGGAAGTGCCGACCACCCTCAATCCGCGCTCGCTCAATTTTGCCATCGCCCTGTCGCGCCAGCCCCGGCCCGAGGACCGCGTCAACGAGCTGCTGAAGATGTTCGCCACCGACCGCTTCGTCTACACGCTCGAACCGCCCCTGCTGGGGAAGAACTCGATCGACGAATTCATCTTTGAAACGCGGGCCGGCTTCTGCGAGCACTATGCCGGCGCCTTCGTCTTCATCATGCGCGCGGCCGGCGTGCCGGCGCGCGTCGTCACCGGCTACCAGGGCGGAGAATTCAATCCGGTCGATGGCTTCCTCACGGTGCGCCAGTCCGACGCCCACGCCTGGGCCGAGGTGTGGCTCAAGCACAAAGGCTGGGTGCGGGTCGACCCGACGGCGGCCGTCTCGCCCGACCGCGTGCAGCGCAACCTGGCGCGCGCCATCCCGCGCCGTCCGCCGCTGGGCATCGACGCACTGGGCAATCTGATCAACTTCGGCAGCGACCGCAATTCCCTGCTCGGCCAATTGCGCCTGCAGTGGAGCGCGATGAACAATGGCTGGAACCAGTGGGTGCTCAATTACAGTCCGGAGCGGCAAAAGGGCTTCCTCGACGCCCTGTACGAGGCCCTGGCCACGCCGGCTGCCGCCATCGGCGCGCTGGCCATTGCCGGCTTGATCATGCTGGCCCGTGCCCTGGGGCGGCGCCGCCAGATTGATCCCGTCGATGCGCTATACTCGGCGCTGTGCGAACAGCTGGCCCGGCGCGGCCTGGCGCGTGCGCTGCACGAAGGCCCGATGGCTTACGCGGCGCGCGTGCAGGGCATGCCGGAGACTAGCGAAAAAATACAAGCACTGCTGCGCTTCCTGCAGCTCTATAGCGATGCCAAATACGGCGCCGCGCCGCGCGACCCGCGCCTGGCCGCCACCCTGAAAAGACTGTTGAACGAGACTCGATGAAGCACCTGCCGCGCTGCCTGCCCCTCCTCTTCGCCCTCACCCTGCTCGCACCGCATGCCGCCGACGCCAAGAAGGCGCCGCCGAAAAAGACGGCGGTGAAAAAGAAGGCGCCGAAAACGGACTACGTTGGTGAAGCCGTCAACTTCGGCGAATGGAAAGCGGTGGCCGACTTCGAAGAGCTGATGGTGGTGCGCCACGGCTTTGCCCGCAGCGAGCTCGATACGCTGATGGCCCAGGTGCGTTTCGTCGAATCGGCAGTGCAACTGATCAAACCGGCGCCGCCGGGCAAGCCGAAAAACTGGCAGGCTTACCGCAAACTGTTCATCGATCCCGTGCGCATCGAGGCCGGCGCCGCATTCTGGAATGACAATGCCGACGCGCTGGCACGCGCCGAGGCGCAGTTCGGCGTGCCGGCCGAAATTATCGTCGGCATCATCGGCGTGGAAACGGTGTACGGCCGCAATACCGGGCGCTTTCGCATCATGGATGCGCTGACGACGCTCGCCTTTGCCTATCCGGAAACACCGAACCGCCTGGCGCGCATGGAATTTTTCCGCAGCGAACTGGAGAACACGCTCTTGCTGGCGCGCCAATTCCAGCTCGATCCCCTCTCCTTGCAAGGCTCGTTTGCCGGAGCCATTGGCATGCCGCAATTCATGCCGGGCAATGTACTGAAATACGGCATCGATTTCGACGGCGATGGCCTGGTCGATTTGCGCGCCTCGCCCGCCGACGCGATCGGCAGCGCCGCCAATTTCCTCGTGCACCATGGCTGGCAACGGGCCCAGCCCGGGCCTGCTGTGTACGCGGCAACTGTGTCGCCGGCGCGCACCTGGGAAAGCATGATCGGCCAGGGTTTGCAGGCCAAATATAGCGCCGACGAGATGCGCCAGGCCGGTGTCACGACCACGACGGCGCTGCCGCCGGAGCTGCGCTTTGGCCTGGTCGACCTCCAGAACGGCGCCGAAGCAACAGAATATTGGCTCGGCACCGACAATTTTTTTGCCATCGCCCAGTACAACCGCAGTTTCTTTTACGCGATGTCGGTCATCGAATTGGGGCGCGCCGTGCGCCTGGCGCGCCTGCCGCAATAGAAATGTTTTGTAATCAAGTGTAACGCGGGGCCGCCAAAAGGCTCGTTGCGGCTGCCTGCGCGCGCAGATACTCCCCCGGAGTATCTGAAAATTTAACGAAAATGCACTACAGAAAGCTGCGTACGCAGCCGATACTCCCCAAGATGTTGCTGATATGCCATAGCCACAGCGAAATGTGCGGCATCGTGTCAGCGATTGTCTTACACTTAAGTTTTCTGAAAAAACAATTATTCTTTTGGTGATTTTATGAGAGAATTGCATTGAGGCTATGTTGCGATCCGACAACAGTAACCTCAGGAAATGCTAATCTTTTATTGCCTTTGGGTATTAGATTGGAAAACGTTGTACAATTGTGTATATTTTTTGAGAACGAGTGTTGCCCCGGATCCTATCGCAAAGTAACGCCAGGGTTCCGAGTGTTTGACCGAGCAAGACAACCCAACAATAGGAATGATCAACATCATGACAAACCAAGTCGGCATTGATATGAACAGCGATTCGGATTCCGATGATCTGCTGCAGTACAACCCAAACAGATTGTTGGATACGCTTATCGAGAACTTGCGTCTGAAGAATGATGCAGCCCTGTCGCGCGCACTCGAAGTGGCGCCGCCGGTGATCTCCAAGATCCGCCACCACCGCTTGCCCGTCGGCGCTTCGCTGCTGATCCGCATGCACGAGGTGAGCGATCTGTCGATCCGCGACCTGCGTTATCTGATGGGTGACCGTCGCAACAAGTTCCGCATCAGCGACAAGCAGTTCAAGCCAAAAGACGGCGAACCGCAAGCCTGATCGGCAAGCTGTTGCCGCCAGCGCGTCCCCGAACGCAAGGGACGCGTGCGCAGTCTTACGCCGGGAACACGCCGGTGGAAAGGTAGCGGTCGCCACGGTCGCAGACGATGAAGACGATCGTCGCATTTTCCACCGTCTGCGAAATGCGCAGCGCGATCTCGCAGGCGCCCGCCGCCGAAATCCCACAGAAAATGCCCTCTTCCTGCGCCAGCCGGCGCGCCATGTGCTCGGCTGCCGCCTGGCTCACGCTTTCCACCTGGTCCACGCGCGTCTTGTCGAAAATTTTCGGCAAGTAAGCTTCGGGCCATTTGCGGATGCCGGGAATTTGCGACCCCTCTTCAGGCTGGGCGCCGATGATGCGCACGGCCTCATTCTGTTCCTTCAGGTATTGCGACACGCCCATGATGGTGCCGGTGGTCCCCATGGCGCTGACAAAATGGGTGATGCGCCCATCGGTGTCGCGCCAGATTTCCGGGCCCGTGCCTTCGTAGTGGGCGCGCGGATTATCGAAATTACCAAACTGGTCGAGGATCTTGCCCTTGCCATCCTTTTGCATTTGCTCGGCCATGTCGCGCGCGTATTCCATGCCGCCCGTCTTGGGCGTGAGGATGATCTGGGCGCCGTAGGCGGCCATGCTCTGGCGCCGCTCCACCGACAGGTATTCCGGCATCAACAGCACCATCTTGTAGCCACGGATGGCTGCGGCCATGGCCAGCGCGATGCCGGTGTTGCCCGAGGTCGCCTCGATCAGGGTGTCGCCCGGGGTGATTTCGCCACGCTCTTCGGCCCGGCGCAGCATCGACATGGCGGCCCGGTCCTTGACGGAACCGGCCGGGTTGTCACCTTCGAGCTTGCCAAGGATAATATTGTTGCGGGCAGCGGCATCGGCGCCCGGCAGGCGCACCAGGCGCACCAGCGGCGTGTTGCCGATCGTATCTGCGATGGTCTTGTAAGGCATGGCGTGTTTATTCCGTGCAAAACGCCATTCTAATGCACGGCGCAGCGGTGCGTATGAACGGCGCCCCGATGCTGCTAGACTAATTACTTATAAGTTCATACCCCGGAGCGCCGCATGGATGCTGTCCTGTCTCCCCTGTTTGTGTCTGAAACGCCCAGCCAGCCGGCCCTGCCGCCGGGCATCGAATCGCGCCGCCACCAGATCTTCCTCAAGCTCACCGAAGCGGAGGTCGCGCGCCTGCAGCGCTTCGGCACGGCGCAGCGCTGGGCAGAAGGCGAGCACCTGTTCCGCGCCGGCGCGCACTGCCCCGGCATGATCGTGATCCTGTCCGGCCAGGTGGCCATCAGCCGCTGCGACGGCATGGGAAACGATTTTTACATCACCACGCACGGCCCCTATGAATTCACGGCCGAAGTGGGCCAGCTATCGGGCCGCCCTTCGCTGGTGAACGCGCGCGCCGTCGAGGCGGTCGAAGCGCTGGTCATCGCGCCCGAGTCGCTGCGCGCCCTGGTGGTGGCCGAGGCCGAACTGGGCGAGCGCATCATGCGCGCGCTGATCCTGCGCCGCGTTGGCCTGCTCGAAGCGGGCGACAGCGCGCCCATGCTCATTGGCGCGCCGGGCAACCAGGACCTGTTCCGCCTGCAAAGCTTCCTCGCGTCGAACGGCCACCCGCACAAGGTGCTCAACCCGCAGGACAACGACAGCGCGCGCGCCCTCGTGGCCTTGTACCAGCCGGCCGCGCACGAGATGCCGCTGGTGGTGTGCCCCGATGGCGTGGTCAAGAAAAACCCCACGCTGGCCGAGATGGGCCAATGCCTGGGCCTGTTGCCCGATCTCGATCCTGAACGCCTGTACGACGTCATCGTGGTCGGCGCCGGTCCCTCGGGCCTGGCCACGGCCGTGTACGCGGCCTCGGAAGGCTTGTGCGTGCTCGTCGTCGAGCACCGCTCCTTTGGCGGCCAGGCCGGCGCCTCGTCGCGGATTGAAAACTACCTCGGTTTTCCCACCGGGATTTCGGGGCGCGCCTTGTCCGGCCGCGCCTTCGTGCAGGCACAGAAGTTTGGCGCCGAAGTGGCCATTCCCGCTGTCGCCACGCGATTGCAGTGCGACCAGCAGCCGCTGCGCCTGACGCTGTCCAACGGTGCCGAAGTCAAAGCCCGCGCCGTGGTGCTGGCCTGCGGCGCGCGCTACCGCAAGCCGCCATTGGAAAACCTGGCCCAGTTCGAAGGGCGAGGAATCTATTACTGGGCCTCGCAGATCGAAGGACGCCTCGTCAAGGACCAGGAAGTGGTGCTGGTCGGCGGCGGCAATTCGGCCGGCCAGGCCGCCGTGTTCCTGGCCACGCATGCGGCCAAGGTGCACATGATGATCCGCGGCGACGGCCTGGCCGCGAGCATGTCGAGCTACCTGATCGAGCGCATCGGCGCGACACCAAATATCGCGCTGCACACCCACACCGAACTGACCGCCCTCATTGGCGACGACGACGGCCTGGCCAGCGTGCGCTGGAAGCAGCATGGCGGCGTCGAATCGGAATGCCCGGTGCGCCATGTCTTCCTGTTTGTCGGTGCCGATCCGAATACCGACTGGCTGGCCGACTGCGGCGTGCAGGTAGACCAGCACGGCTTCATCATGACCGGCACCGACGTGATGCTGGCGCGCTGCCGCGTCTCGGGCCACATGCTCAATACCGATGGCTCCCTGCATGGGCACCTTGAGACGACGGTGCCTGGCGTGTTCGCCATCGGCGATGTTCGGGCCGGCTCGACCAAGCGCGTGGCCGCGGCCGTGGGCGAAGGCGCCGCCGTCGTCGCGCAGTTGCACGCCTACCTGGCGGTGCACTGAATGCGTGCGCTGTTGCTGCTGCTGATGCTGGGCGCGGGCGCGGTGCGGGCCGACTGCTCGCGTCCCCTGAATGTGCCGGCGGCGCCGCAAAGCATGAGCATCCTGCCGCTGAAGGATGGCAGCGTGAGCGGCGTGGTTCCCGAGTTTTATCGTGCGCTGGGCAAGAAGGCCGGCTGCACCTTCCAATTCACGATCGTGCCACGCGCGCGCCTCGAAGCGATGTTCAGCACGGGCGAGGCCGACCTGCTGGTGACCGCGACCAAGTCGCCGCAACGCGACAAATCCGGGCAGTTCGTCCCGCTGTTCAAGTATCGCGCGACCCTGGTCTCGCTGCGCCCGATGGGCACGCCCATCCGCACGATGGAAGACCTGGCCGCGCGCGACAAGCTGCGCGTGTGCGTGGTGCGCGGCTTCGACTACGGCGAACCATACCGCAAGCT
Source organism: Pseudomonadota bacterium (assembly GCA_040390345.1). Lineage (GTDB taxonomy): Bacteria > Pseudomonadota > Gammaproteobacteria > Burkholderiales > Burkholderiaceae_D > Telluria_A. Next base: position 8,436 of record JAZJYP010000049.1, read on the forward strand.
GCTCGCCGCGCTGGAGAAGGAAAAGCGCCTGTGCCAGGCCCCCGATCCGCGCCAGGTGCTGCGCATGATCCATGCCAACCTGGCCGACGTCACCATCCTCCTCCCCAGCAGCGCCTTTGCCACCGCGCGTGAAGACAATGTACTCGCCAGCAGCGCCGACAAACTGCATTTCGACGCCCTCGACCAGTTGCCGTGGCAGGACGCCGGCGTGTATGTGTCGACCAAATCGCTCACGCCGTCCGACCAGGCCACGCTGCTCAAGGTATTGCGCGCCGACGGCACCAGCGACGCCATCATGCAGGCCTATGAATCCATTTTCCCCGACAAGTTGCTCAAGATTAGTGCGCGGAGGCTGTGATTGACTAGCAGCGCACGCGCGCCCATCCGGCGTCTGGAAATCGAACGCCCCGAAGGATGGCGCAGCTACCTGATGGCCACGCCAAGCGGCGCAGCGGCCGGCAAGCGGGCGCTGGTCATCATCCTGCATGGCGGCGGTGCCTCGGCCAGCCAGGTGCTGGGGCAAGGCTTCCCGCCTTCGCCCTTGTCGGTGTGGCTCGAGATCGCCGAACGCGAACAGCTGATCGTCGTCGCGCCGGACGGCGGCAAGGGCATGGCGTGCTGGAACGACGGCTTGACCGGCATCGGCCGCAATCCCCGTACCGACGACGTCGGCTATATCGGCGCACTCATCGACAAGGCCATTCTCGAGGACGATGCCGACGCCAGGCGCGTGTATGTGGTGGGCGTGTCCAAGGGCGGCTTGATGAGTTTTCGCCTGGCCAGCGAGATCGCCCCGCGCCTGGCCGCCTTTGCCGCCGTGCTGGCGTCGATGCCGGTCAAGAGCGACTATGCCGCGCCCAGCGTGGCGCTGCCTGCCCTGATTGTCGCCTCGACGCGCGATCCCTTCTTTCCTTACCAGGGCGGCAAATTCCGCTACATGTTCTCGCTGCTGGCACCGGTGCGCAGCGTGGACGAGAGCATCGCCACCTGGCGCCAGCTCGCCGGCCTGCCGGACACGCCAGCTGTCACCGCGCTGCCCCGGCACGACCGGCACGAACGCACGCGCGCGACGCGCTACACCTGGGGCGCCGATGCGGCGCAAACGCAGGTGGTGCTGCTCAAGATCGACCACGGCGGGCACAGCGAGCCAAGCCGCAAGGAACGCTACCCGCGCCTGTTGACGTGGCTGGCCGGTGCCCAGGATGGCGACCTGGAAGTGGCCGAAGAAGCGTGGGCATTTTTCAAGGACAAGCGCATCGGCTAGGCGGTGGTGATGACGACCTTGCCGCGCGCGTGGCCCTGCCCGTGGTAGCGCATCGCCTCGGCCGTCTCGGCCAGGCGATAGCGGCGGTCGACGTGCGGGCGCAGTACGCCGCGTTCGGCCAGCGCGGCAAGGGCCCGCAGGTCTTCTTGTTTCAAGCGCGCCATCATCAGCACCAGTTCCTGGCTGACGAAGAGCGACAGCACCAGCACACCGAGCACGCGCGCCAGCGGCCCGAACACGGCGCCGCCCTTCCCGCCCACCAGGACGAAACGCCCCCGTTCCTGCAACACGCCGCAGCAGGCCAGCAGACCGTGGTTGCCAACGCAGTCGATGAGCACATCGTAGCGCGCCGGCGCGCGCGTGAAGTCTTCCTGCGTGTAGTCGATGGCGCGCGCCGCACCGAGCAACTCCACCATCGTGACATTGCGCGTGCTGCACACGCCCGTGACCTGCGCGCCCAATGCCGCCGCGATCTGCACCGCGAAGCTGCCCACGCCGCCGGCCGCGCCGTTAATCAAGACAGACTGGCCTGGCACAAGCTGGCCCTTGTCGCGCACTGACTGCAAGGCCGTCAGCCCTGCGACCGGCAGCGCGGCCGCTTCCTCGAACGACAGGCAGGCCGGCTTCGGTGCGAGCGCGGCCGCGCGGGCGCTGGCATACTGCGCGAAGGAGCCGCCCGTCGCCGTGCCGAACACGTCATCGCCTGGTTTGAATTCCTGCACGCCCGGGCCGACCGCCTCCACCACGCCCGCCACGTCGGCACCGAGGCAGGTGCGCTTTGGCCTGCGCCAGCCCAGTTTCATGCGAAATGCATAGGGCTGGCCAAGCAGGCAAGCCTGGTCCATCGGATTGATCGACGCCGCCATCACGCGCAGCAGGACCTCGCCCTCGCCAGGTGTGGGTGTCGGGACGTCCGCCAGGGTGAGGACGCCAGGTGAACCATAGTGGTGAAAAACGACCGCCTTCACACGCCCTCCGCAGGCCGATGCTAAACTGGTTTCAGTTTAGACCACTACCGGAGGAATGCATGGCAAAGGGTTACTGGATCGTTCGCGTCGATATCACCGATTTCGACCAATACAAGGCCTACATCGCCGCCAACGCCGAACCGCTGCACGAGTTTGGCGGCCGCTTCCTGGTGCGCGCCGGCCAGTACGAATGTGTGGAAGGCGAGAGCCGCGCGCGCAACGCCGTTATCGAATTCCCGTCCTACCAGGCCGCGCGCGACTGCTGGCATTCGCCCGGCTACCAGGCCGCGATCAAGCTGCGCCAGCCCGTCTCGACGATCGACTTTGTCATCATCGAAGGCTACGACGGCCCGCAGCCTTGACCAACACCGGGGTCAGACCACGATTCCGAAGCAACAAATTAAATGGGGTCAGTGTC